>QKHT01000141.1 GCA_003249935.1 Bacteroidota bacterium | reverse complement strand
GGACAAAAAGGAACCGGAAAATGGACCGGTATTACGGCCCTTGACCTCGGTACGCCGCTTACGCTTATTGGCGAAAGCGTGTTTGCACGCTGTCTCTCCTCCCAAAAAGAGGAGCGCGTAAAGGCATCGGGTATTATTTCGGGGCCTGAACCCCAATTGGTCGGTGATAAGGCTGCATTTCTGGCCGATTTGGCTCATGCCATTTATGCCGCCAAAATTGTATCGTATGCGCAAGGCTACGTGCTGATGCGCGAAGCGGCTGCTAATTACCAATGGGATTTGAACTATGGTGGTATTGCGCTCATGTGGCGTGGCGGTTGTATTATCCGTTCGGCGTTCCTTGATAAGATAAAGGCTGCTTTTGATGCCAATCCGGCACTCGAAAACCTGTTGCTCGACGGATATTTTGTAGAAACATTGGCAAAAGCACAACAAGGCTGGCGTAACATTGTGGCTTTGGCCGCTAAGAACGGTATTCCGGTTCCGGCACTTTCATCGGCACTCAGCTATTTCGATGGTTACCGTTCGGCCGTTTTACCAGCCAATCTGTTGCAAGCACAACGCGACTATTTTGGGGCACACACTTACGAACGTACCGATAAACCACGCGGCGAGTTTTTCCATACCAACTGGACCGGTCGTGGCGGCGATACAGCTTCCTCGACTTACAATGTTTAATTCGTGATTAAATGATATTAAAAAGGTCTGAACCAAGCGGTTCGGACCTTTTTGTTTTGTTGTATCCGTTTGGTTGTGAATTAGTGTATGTAAGAAATTCAAATTAGACTATTTCTAACCGATTTCTATTTTATCCGGGTTTTGATTTCCCTTGATGAAATTAGAATTTCAGGAATTTAAAGACCATATTCTGCTCATGGTTCTGTATTCGTAATAAGTATAAACCATTTGTGAGGTTTTGAATGTATATTTCGTTATCTCCGGCAGTTAATTTACCACTGCCAACAGTTTGTCCCGATAGGGTTATCACTTCGTAATTGGTTTTTAGGCTCGTTGTAACAATGACATCTAATTTATGATTCGATGCATTTGATAAAAGTTTAAATTTTTTTGTAACCTCAATTTCGTTAACTGCATCATATAATTGCCACGCCTTTGGGGCAATGCCTATTGTATCTGAGCCTGAAACATAGCCCACTTGTTGAATTCCATAACCACCTTCAAATAAATACTCATCAAAATAGGTCAATCCTCTCGATTTTTCGTATTCAAAGGAAATATAATCCCGAATCTCGTAATCCGTATATAAGCTTAACATGGAAGCATCGTTATCAAGTAAATCGGGGACACTGTCATGTACAAAAGCTACAACTTCACTTTTATAATTGGATTGATTAAGTCTGTTTCCTAAACCAATATTAATACTTTTGTTTTTATGATCTGTCCACAAATTAACCCTACCCAGCACATTCCTTTTTCTAGCCCATTGCCTACTGGTGTCCGAGTATTCCAATGGTAATAAGTCAAAATATGCAATGGCGATATCGCCCGGTTTCGTATTGCATGGATGGTATTTTGCGGGAATAAAGTAATGTTCTTTCGTAAAGTTGAAATAAGTTTTAGTTAATTCCCATGTTATGAAGAATGGATAAAACGTATAACCATAGCCCACAAAATTAAACTTATAAAAGAGGGTGTCACCGGAAATTCTCTTGTTTAGAACCTCCATTTTGTATTTTTTTCCATAACCATGGGCCCAACCACAACAAGGTGCATTGTGCTCATCGTAGAAAAACGCATCGCCGGGTTTGAAATCGAAGTATTCTTTGAAAGATAAGGGGCACAGGCCAGATTTAGTTTCGTCGTTCTCGCAACCAACCAATTGATAATGAGAGTTAATAGCGGACATTGAGAAATTGATAATGCCGAAGTTTTTTGAAACAACAATTGAATCATCTTTGCCAAATCGGAAAACCTTAACTGAATCAAAAGTGTTTTCGAAAATCTTTCTTTGTCTGTGGCATTCGAAAACAGCTGAATCTGGCTCCTGTGGACTAGCCGGGGTGTATCGAACCGCAATCCCCGAATCTGACTTTAGAATAATCTTTACTTTGCTACCTAAATACCAAGTGTTCTTCTGGCGAAAAATGGAGTCGCCAAATATTCCTTTCCCTTTCAAATTGATACTATCCGGGTAATAATTAGGTTTTTTAACTTCGAACCATTCCGCAGATGGATTCATTATGTAAATTGCAGAATCGAAAAGTTGGAATGATTTTACAATGCGTACATTTTTTTTGACGATGGAATCGCCTGTTTCTGAATAGTAAT
>QKHT01000007.1 GCA_003249935.1 Bacteroidota bacterium | reverse complement strand
GTTTTGTATTGGCTTGTTTTTCAATACCATCGTGGCCCGTCCGCGCGAAGCGGCCATTGGCGTAGTGCTTATCTTGTCGGGCATTCCGGTGTACTATTATCTTAAATTCAAAAACGCCAAAGACCCGGGTAACAAAACAGAGCATTAAACTTACCGCACTGTTTTCTTTATTATTGGGTTTCTGTTATGCTTTGGGCTGAACCAACATCGGATCATGACCGTACCATGTTCGTACCATGTTCGAAGTTTTTCGAACATGGTACGACTTTAATAAGGAAATAACAAAGCTTCGAGCACTGCTTAACACCATCGTAATTTGCGACTTTCAAGTAATCGACTGCGACTTTCAAGTAATCGACTGCGACTACAAATTGAATGGCATTGTACCATGCAGAGCCAGCACCCAATCTCATTCCATCTCATCATTCATGTCAATCCCCTCATTTTCCCCATGAGATACCTACGGCACGAATCTTTCCCGTAGGGATGCCTTCGCCACACATCCCCAAATCCATAAAAAATTGTCCGTATCGCTTGCGAAAACTGATTTTTCAGTTAAATTTGCACGACCATTTTACGCATCAGGCGGAAGTAGCTCAGTCGGTAGAGCATCAGCTTCCCAAGCTGAGGGTCGCGGGTTCGAGTCCCGTTTTCCGCTCAAAAAAAATGAGGTTTGCAGTAATTGCAAACCTCATTTTTTATTTGTTATTGAACCAATGCTAAAGGTTCTCCAATATTCTTTTTAATACCGTTTGAGCCGAGAATACGCGGTTGGCAGCTTGTGGAATAACGATGGAGTTTTCGCTTTCGATAACGCCATCGGTTACAATCATGTTGCGGCGAACGGGCAAACAGTGCATGAACTTTGCATTGTCGGTCAGTGCCATTTTACGTTCGTCAACGGTCCATGCGCGGTTCTGCGATAGTATTTGTCCGTAAGGTTCGTAGGCCGACCAGTTTTTTGCGTAAATAAAGTGTGCGCCCTCAAAGGCCTTGTCCTGATTGTATTCAACGCGGGCATGGCCTGCATATTCGGGTGCCAGTTCGTAACCTGTCGGGTGTGTAATCACTAAGTCGTAACCTGCGGCTTGTGTCCATTGTGCGAAACTGTTGGCCACAGCCTGTGGCAATACACGCGGGTGGGGTGCCCAGGTAAGTACCACTTTGGGCTTTTCGACCGTTTTATACTCTTCGATGGTAATGCAATCGGCAAAGGCTTGCAACGGATGGCCCGCACTCGACTCCATACTCACCACCGGTACACCGGCATATTGAATAAACTGACTGATAATAATCTCGTTATAATCGTCGGTACGCGATTCGAACTGCGCAAACGAACGTACACCAATCACATCGCAATAGGTGCCGATTACGGGGATGGCTTCGAGCAAATGCTCGGGTTTGTCGCCGTCCATTATTACGCCACGTTCCGATTCGAGTTTCCATGCACCCTGATTAACATCGAGCACAATCACATTCATACCAAGGTTCATGGCTGCCTTTTGCGTGGAAAGGCGCGTGCGTAAACTGCTGTTGAAAAACAGCAGTACCATGGTTTTGTAACGACCCAGATCCTGCCAATCGTAGGGCGTTCTTTTTATTTCGCGGGCTTCACGTATGGCTTCGTGCAAGTCGCCAATATCGTGGACTGATGTAAAATGTCGCATATCGTTGTTGTTTTAAGTGCAGTATTTCTGTTTTTAGCTTCTTATCTGGCCTGAACCGGTTACAATCCATTTGTACGAGGTAAGTTCCTCAAGGGCCATTGGTCCGCGGGCATGGAGCTTTTGCGTGCTGATCCCAATTTCGGCTCCGAGTCCAAACTGTGCACCATCGGTAAAAGCTGTTGAAACGTTGGCATATACCGCTGCCGCATCCACAAGTTTCAGGAAATTGTCGCAAGTTTCGGTATTTTCGCTTACGATGGCTTCGCTGTGTTTCGAGCTGAACCGGTCGATGTGGTCCAAGGCTTCGTCGAAATTGGCGACGGTCTTTACCGACATTTTCAGCGACAAAAACTCGATGCCAAAACTGACTTCATCGGCGGGAAGAAGTAAGTCGGCAGGATAGTTTCCGTTAAGGGCTTTAAATGCGGCTTCGTCGGCATAAATTACCACCGACTTTTCAGCAAGGGGTTCAGCCAAAAAGGGAAGATCGGATAGTCGCGAGGTGTGTATAATTAAGCAATCGAGCGAATTGCACACACTTGGTCGACGGGTTTTGGCATTGAACACAATGTCGCGGGCCTTTTGCAAATCGCCCGCTTGGTCGAAATAGGTGTGACAAATGCCGGCTCCGGTTTCGATAACCGGAATAGTAGCGTTTTTACGTACAAATTCAATAAGTCCCTGACTGCCACGTGGAATAAGCAAATCGACAAAGCCGTGTGCATTAAGGAGTTCGAAAGTTGCCTCGCGTTCGGGTGGCAACAGTTGTAATATATCGGGGTTGAGCCCTTCGCTTTCGAGTACCTCTTTTATAATCGATACGATGGCTGTATTGGAGTTGTATGCATCGCTGCCGCCTTTGAGTACGCAGGCGTTGCCCGATTTAAGGCAAAGTGCAAATACATCGAACGATACGTTAGGTCGTGCCTCGTAAATAATACCGATAACGCCGAATGGAACGGTTATTTTCGATATTTTCATGCTGTTGGGGCGCACGGTTTGCATTAATATTTTGCCAAGCGGCGAAGGTAACGAGGCCACCGACCGAATATCGTCGGCAATGGCATTTATGCGTGCTTCGCTGAGTAACAAACGGTCGTATTTCGGGTCGGTAGCGTCCATGCGGGCCAAATCCATGGCATTGGCTTTAAGTATTTCGGCTGTAGCCGAAACCGCTGCATTGGCTAACTTATGCAGCACACGGTTAATTTTTTCGTCGGTAAGTAATCCGAGTGTTCGCGATGCCTGACGCACTGCGGTAAAATAGTTGCTGTAATTCATACCTCGACTCCTTTTTTACAGACCTTGTTTTGTGGTTCAACCCAAGGCCTATTTTATTATTTTGTAGTTATATTGTATGCCTACTTTAAGTTCTATACGCGATACATCTTCGCTTTGGTCGGCCGTTTTCCAGTAGTTTTTTATTTTACTGTTTATTCCGATAATCAAATCGGCACCGCCTGTTAAAGCCAGTTTGTCGTTAATTTTTTTCGATACCATTAAGCCAAAAAAAGCAGCCGGAACGGTACCCGAATAGTCTTTTGTGTTTACACCAACAGAGTATCCAACCGTTTTATTGTGGTAAACCAATGCCCCAAGGCCATATTTCATATCAAACAGCCAATGGTCTTCGGGTGCCGAAAACCGGTGTAATGCACTGGCTCCAAAATACCATGTTGACATATCTTCCGATAAATTTACAGCCGCATTGTTAAGCTTTCCGGAGTGGGATATATGGCTTATGTTTACACCATAAGCGTTGCGAAATCCTGAGAAATAGTAGCCGTAGGCCGATAGCAGGGGCAATACTGCAAACTTTTTCATGTAGTTCTCTACCGATACCGAAGCGCCATCGTCGACCCCTTGAATGCGGAGGCCTGCGCCGGATTCGATGCCTAATACGCAGGACTTTTCGGGAACAATAATCAGATCGGAAAAATCCTGTAATGTTTGTGCACCGACATTTTGAAACATTAATAGTGCGACGAATACAATAAATACTGGTTTCATAATATGGGATATTTAAAGTGTTTGATGCTGTCAGAGTTCCAGAAAAAGATAGTCGTAATGAACAATTGGTTTTTCGCCTTTTTTGCCCATGCGCTCGGCCAATTTTACCGAATCGTACATGGCACGACCAACGCCCAACTTCTTTCCACCACTATTTTTTATGGTAATAATGTCGCCTTTCAGAAATTCGCCGTCGATACGGATTACGCCTACGGGTAATACCGATGTGGCCCTTGGTGTGCAAAGTACATTTACGGCACCATCATTTATTGTAATTGAACCTTTGGCAAAACCATCGGAATGGGCAATCCATTTTTTTACCTGCGATGTTTTACGCACCGGTTTAAAATGTGTATAGGGCACATCGTTGCCCCTTAATAAGTCGAGCAGGATATTGTCGCGTGTGCCGTTGGCAATAAATACCGAAATGCCTTCTACCGCTACTTTTCGGGCCATATTGTATTTGGTAATCATGCCACCACGCCCAAATTTCGAGGGTAAAAGCTGTATGGCATCCGATACATTCACCCCTTCACTGCCTATTTCGCGAATAATGGTTGCGTCGGGATCGGCCGGGTTACGGTCGTAAAGCCCATCCACATTGCTTAAAATAATCAGTGCGCTACAGTTCATCATCGAAGCCATCATGCCACTCAGTTCGTCGTTGTCAGTAAACATGAGTTCGGTGACCGATATGGCATCGTTTTCGTTAATGATGGGAATAATGCCTTTAGAAAGCAATACGTTAATGCATTGACTGAGATTGAGGTAATGCGTGCGGTCGCGGAAATCTTCCTTCGTTACCAGAATCTGGGCGCACTTCATATCGTACATATTCAGCAAATTAGAATAGGTATTTATGAGGTGAACCTGCCCCACGGCTGCATAGAGCTGGCGCGATTGTACCGTGTCGAGGTTTGGTCCGGCATCTACAAGGCCTTTGCCCGAGGCTACCGCACCCGACGAAACCAGTATCACTTCTTTGTGTTCCTTACGTAATTTTACGAGTTGTTGCACTATTTGTGCCATTCGCTCCGTGTTGAGTTGCCCGTTGGGCAGTGCGAGTACGTTCGAACCAATTTTTACCGTAATTCTATGGAACATAAATGCTATTTGTCGCCGTTGATTTTATTATAAGATGCCAATATCCCTTTAATAATAGACGAACTGAACCCCGAATGCTCCATGGTGTTCAATCCGGTAATGGTAATGCCTTTGGGGGTTGTTACCTTATCTATTTCGCTTTCGGGGTGCGAATTATTTTCGAGGATGAGTTCGGCGGCCCCTTTTACAATTTGTGCAGCCATCAATTTGGCATCTTCTGCTCCGAAACCGATCTCCACACCACCTTGTATCGCCGCACGAATAAAACGCAGCGCAAAGGCAATACCACATCCGGCCAATGCTGTGGCAGCCGCCATTTGTTCTTCGGGAATGAAAAGAACGCTGCCAAGTTTTTCGAACAACTGCCCGATATACTGTTTTTGCTCAGCAGTAGAATTAAATGCCGAGATACACGACATGGACTCTTGCACCGATATGCCTGTGTTGGGCATTACTCTGAATAATGCCGGTTTACTTCCCAATCCACTGTAAATGTGGGCCGCGCTTACACCGGTAATACACGACACCAATACATGGCGTTTTTCGTCGGCATAAGTTTTAATTTCCGCAAGTAATTCGTCTGTCTGAAAAGGCTTAACGACCAGCATAACCAAGTCGCAATTGTCGAATGCCGATTGGTTATCCGGTGCTACGGTATAGCCTTGTTCGGCAAGCGATGCCGCTCTTTTTGTGTTTTTTTCGGTGAGAACCAACTGGTCGATGGTTACTTCGCCTGCATTTACTAAACCTTGTGCTATGGATAATCCAAGATTTCCGGCACCTATGATCGCTATTTTTCCCGGTTTCATTTTATATATTATGTTGTTGTTCTGCTCACACTGCTGTTTCAATACCATTCTACTCTTAGTGATTCCAGCATGTTTACCTGCAAATTTATTTTAAGACAAAAAAACAAAAAAATCATGCATTAGCCTATTTTTCCAGCGTTTTAATTACAGCGGTGGTAAAAATCGCGGCCAAATCGTGTGTAAGGGTTAATGGCGGAAGCAATCGAACCACGTTCGAACCCGATACGCCGGTAAATATTTTTTCGGTAAACAAAAGGCTATGGCGCAATGCTTTGATGGGTTTGGTAAATTCTAAACCAATCATCAGGCCTTTGCCGCGAATCTCCTTCAAGCCAGGCACTGTGGCAAGGTCTTTCATCCATTTTTCGCCAACCTGTGCTGCATTTTCTGTCAGGTTTTCTTTCTCCATTACTTCGAGTACGGCCAATCCTGCTGCGCAGGCCAAATGGTTTCCGCCAAACGTAGTGCCCAACATCCCATATTTCGCAGGAAATTGGGGTGAAATGAGTATGCCGCCAATAGGAAACCCATTGCCCATACCCTTGGCAACCGAAATAATATCGGGTTTAATGCCGGCATACTGGTGTGCAAAGAATTTCCCGCTGCGGCCATATCCGCTCTGTATTTCGTCGAGTATAAGCACTACATTGTATTTGGTACACATTTCGCGTAAGGCTTGTAAAAATCCGGCCGATGGTTCAAAAATACCGCCAATCCCTACAATACCCTCTATTATTACCGCCGCTACATCGCCTGCCTGCAACAGTTGTTCTACCATTACAATATCTTCGCCATCTACAAAAGTAACGTGATTATTGCGGTTTATTGGTGCTATAATACTCTGATTATCGGTTGCTTCAACGGCAGCAGAGGTTCGGCCATGAAAGGCTTTGCGAAAAGCAATCACTTTGCTGCGTCCGGTGTGAAACGAGGCTAACTTTAGTGCATTTTCGTTGGCTTCGGCACCGCTGTTGCACAAAAACAGGCTATAATCAGGGTAGCCACTCATTTCGCCAAGTTTTTCGGCCAACTGTTCCTGAAGACTGTTTTGAACCGAATTGGAGTAGAACCCGAGTTTCGATATCTGGCTGCTCATGCGCTCCACATAGTGCGGATGGGCATGTCCAATGGAGATTACCGCATGGCCACCGTATAAATCGAGGTATTTAGTGCCGTTATTGTCCCAAACAAAACAATCGAGCCCTTTTACCGGTTCGATATCAAAAAGCGGATATACATCAAAAAGTTTCATTTTATCGTTTATTGAAAGAAAAAATCAATTGCGTGTAATAAAAAAAATCGGGGCATAAAGCCCCGAAATATGTTTTTAAAAAGGAGGAAACCGGCAGCTTGTTAAGAGCACAACTAAAAACAACTAAAAACTCAATTTACAAGAAACACACTAAACAAACGCAAGTTAAAATGAAAGACTACTTAACAAGGCATTAAAATGCCACTGCTTTTAACCGTAACCCGGTGGTTTCCTCCAGTCCAAATATCAGATTCATATTTTGTACGGCCTGGCCCGATGCTCCTTTGAGCAGGTTGTCCGAAACCGTAGTAATTAAGGCTTTGTTACCATGTTTTTCCACATGAACAAAACATTTGTTCGTATTTACCACATCCTTCAGGTCGGGTGCTTTGTCCACCACGTGTACAAAAGGATGCGATGCATAATATTCGCAATACAAAGTACGCAATGCGTCCTGCGTTATTTCGCAGCGGGTGTACTCGGTAATGAGTATGCCACGGGCAAAATTGCCACGAACGGGCACAAAGTTAATATCTTTATCGAAACTGTTTTGCAATTGATTCAGCGACTGACCAATTTCGCCAAGATGCTGGTGCGTAAATGCTTTATAAACCGACACATTACTGTTTCTCCAACTGAAATGTGTTGAGGCTACCGGTTTTTGTCCCGCGCCCGTACTGCCGGTAATGCCATTAATGTGTATTTCATCTTCGAGTAATCCGGCAGCAGCCAAAGGCAATAACCCAAGTTGAATGCCGGTAGCAAAACAACCCGGATTGGCAATTCGTGCCGATTTTTTAATCAGTTCGCGGTTCAACTCCGGCAAACCATATACAAAGTCGTGGTCGCCAAATAAGCGGAAATCGTTGCTGAGGTCAATAATTTTTACCGAAGCCGGTACGGCATTGGCTTGCATAAACAGCTTCGAATCGCCGTGCGCCATACAAAAAAAGACGAGGTTTACCTGCGAATAATCAATCGCTTCGGTAAACAGCATGTCGATATCGCCCGCCAGCCCCTGATGTACCGAAGTAATCGCTTTCCCGGCGTTGCTGGTTGAGTGAACCCACTGAATCTGTACATTCGGATGGTTTACCAATATGCGTATCAATTCGCCCGCAGTATAACCTGCACCACCTATTATGCCTGTTCTTATCATGCTTATTTTGTTTCGGTATGAACCGTGTCGTTCAATATTTTATTTGTCAGCGTTACGTCTTTTTACGCTGTGATATATTTTAATCTGGTTGCCGAGTATTTTTGTAAAGCCTTTTACATCATCGGCAGTCCATGCTTTATTCTTTTCGCCATATTCGCCAAACTCGCTCTTCATCATGTCGTAAGGCGATTCGATACCAATCAATGTGTAACGATAGGGGTTCAGCTTTATGGTAACCGAACCTGTAACATTGGCCTGCGAACTTTCGAGAAACTGTTCCATGTCGCGCATTACCGGTTCAAGGTATTGCGATTCGTGCAGGAACATACCGTACCAGGTCGAAATTTGCTCTTTCCAATACTGCTGCCATTTGGTAAGTGTATGTTTTTCGAGCAATTGGTGCGCCTTTATTAAAAGAATTGGTGCAGCTGCTTCGAATCCAACACGGCCTTTAATGCCAATAATGGTGTCGCCAACATGCATGTCGCGACCAACCCCCCAAGGGCCGGCAATGGATTCAATGGCCACGATGGCATCAATCGGATTGGTGTATTCCACACCGTTTACGCTCTTTATTTCGCCCTTAACATAACCGAGTGTAAGCATCTCTTCACCTTCGCGGGCCATTTGGGTTGGGTAGGCCGATTCGGGCAATGTTTTGCCCGATGTAAGTGTCTCTTTACCCCCTACGCTGGTTCCCCACAAACCTTTGTTAATAGAGTATTCCATCTTAACCCAATCGTCTTCAACACCACGGGTTTTCAGATAGTTTATTTCGTATTCGCGACTCAGTTCAAGGTCGCGTGTTGGTGTAAGTATTTTTATTTCGGGTGCCATTACATCAAATGTAAGGTCGAAACGAACCTGATCGTTGCCGGCACCTGTACTGCCATGTGCTACATATTGCGCTCCAATTTGTTTGGCATATTCTATAATGGCCATCGCCTGAAATACACGTTCGGAACTAACCGATATGGGATAGGTGCCATTGCGTAACACGTTGCCATACACCATGTAACGAATACTTTGGTTGTAGTAGGCTTCGGTTACATCAAGTGCCACATGTTTTACCGAGCCTAATCGATATGCTTTATCTTCGATGCGGGCGAGGTCGTCGGCCGAAAATCCACCGGTATTGGCTACTGCGGTATACACTTCGAGACCTTTCTCCTCGGCCAGATATTTTGCACAAAACGAGGTGTCGAGACCTCCGCTAAATGCCAAAACTACTTTTTCTTTCATCGTGTTATATTCTTTATCCTATACTTAATAGTTGAAATACTTTCGACCGTTTTTTTAAATGATCGAGAAATTGTGTCCATCGCGATTTTTTTTCTTCCGGCTGAACCACAGGCGTACCATTTGCCGGCTGAACCTTGGCCGGATCGAACAACATCCCCGTACAAAGGCAATGCTTGCGGTTGGTGCGTTGCAAAATGTCGTAGTTTACACAACTCTGACACCCCTTCCAAAATGCTTCATCATCGGTAAGTTCCGAAAAAGTAACCGGACGGTATCCCAAATCCGAGTTAATTTTCATAACTGCCAGTCCGGTGGTAAGACCGAATATTTTTGCATTGGGGTAGCGGCTTCGCGAAAGTTCAAACGCCTTCTTTTTTATCGAACGTGCCAACCCCTGGCCGCGGTAGTCTTCTACCACAATAAGTCCCGAATTGGCCACAAAAGCTTTGTCCTGCCAGGTTTCAATATAGCAGTAACCGGCAAAACGCTCGCCGTCGAGCGCAATAATCGATTTGCCTTCCCGAATTTTCGATTCAATATATTCGGGCGATCGTTTGGCAATACCTGTACCACGTATTTTTGCAGCCATCTCAATGGTCTCGAGTATGGTGTTTACATACTTCAAATGTTTCTCTTCTGCAATATATACCTCAGCAACTCCCATTTTCTTTTTTATTATTTAAACCTATAAACCGGGTACAAAATCACTCAGCGATTGTATAATGTTGTGTTTGTTGTAACCTTCGCGGATAATGAGTAAAATAGTGTCATCGCCCGCAATCGTACCCATTACGCCGGGGAGCTTGTTCTGGTCGATAATAGAAGCAATCCCATTGGCAAAACCCGGCTGGGTTTTTATTACCGACAGGTTGCCCGAAAAATCGATCGACACAAATCCGCTTTTTATAAACTGCTCTTGTGGTGCCGAAATATTAATATCGGTTCCTGGTAAAACATACACCGGATGTCCGTCCGGGCCAGGCATTTTGCCTACATTCAACAGTCGCAAATCGCGCGACAATGTAGCTTGGGTAACATCGAACCCCGCATCGAGAAGTGCTGCATGCAACTCTTCCTGATTTTCGATTTTACTGTTTCGGATAATACTCCGAATGGCAATCAATCGTTGTTCTTTGTTCTTTTCCACTTTAATTACTGTATGCGTTGTATAATTATGCAATCACGGTGCAAATTTATTCAATTTATTTTTAACCGCACAAGGATTATGAAATATTTTTTTTATTTTTGCGCAAGATTTATTTGCAACAATTGCGTATTGTTCTAATAATAAGCAAATTAAGCAAAAACAGAGTTCTTCAATATAATCGTACTACAAAAATGGTGGAAGGAATAAAAAAAGTGGTCATCCTTGGTTCGGGTGCCTTAAAAATCGGCGAGGCCGGCGAGTTTGACTATTCTGGTTCTCAGGCTCTTAAAGCGCTGCGGGAAGAAGGAATATTTTCGGTATTAATTAATCCAAACATTGCTACTGTTCAAACCAGCGAACATGTGGCCGACAAAGTTTATTTTCTTCCTGTAACACCTTATTTTGTTGAAGAAGTTATAAAAAAAGAAAAACCCGATAGTATATTATTGGCATTTGGCGGGCAAACTGCATTAAATTGCGGTGTGGCACTATTTCGTGCCGGTGTTCTCGATAAATATCATGTACGTGTGCTTGGTACGCCGGTTCAATCGATAATCGATACCGAAGACCGTGAAATTTTTGCGCATAAACTTGCAGAAATAAACGTGCTTACCCCACGCAGTATTCCGTGCTACTCGGTTGAAGAAGCCCTTAAAGCGGTTGAAACCATCGGTTTTCCGATTATTGTGCGTGCCGCTTACGCCCTTGGTGGCCTTGGTAGCGGATTTTGCTCCAATGTGGAAGAGTTGAAAAGTCTTGCCGAAAGTGCTTTCGCTTATTCGCCGCAGGTTTTGGTCGAAGAGTCGATTAAGGGCTGGAAAGAGGTGGAGTACGAAGTGGTACGCGACTGTTACGATAACTGTATTACGGTTTGTAACATGGAAAACTTCGACCCGCTGGGTATTCATACCGGCGAGAGTATTGTGGTTGCACCTTCGCAAACCCTCACCAACAGCGAATATCATAAACTTCGCGAATTAGCCATCAAAATTATACGCCACGTAGGTATTGTGGGCGAATGTAACGTTCAGTATGCTCTCGATCCTTACAGCGAAGACTATCGTGTAATCGAGGTTAATGCCCGTTTGAGCCGCTCTTCGGCACTTGCTTCCAAAGCCACCGGTTATCCATTGGCTTTTGTAGCTGCAAAATTGGGACTTGGATACGGAATTTACGAACTCAAAAACTCTGTTACCCGTACAACCACTGCTTGTTTTGAACCTGCACTCGACTATATCGTTTGTAAAATACCGCGTTGGGATTTAAATAAATTCAGCGGTGTATCGAAACAACTCGGTTCGAGCATGAAAAGTGTGGGCGAAATTATGGCTATCGGCCGAACCTTCGAAGAGGTCATTCAGAAAGGGATTCGCATGACCGGTCTCGGTATGCATGGTTTTGTGGGAAATAAAGCCCGCAAAAAGAGCGATATCGAAATCGAACTCTCTCAGCCTACCGATCAGCGCATTTTTGCCATTGCCGATGCATTCGAAGCCGGATACACCGTGGATCAGATTCACGATTTAACCCGTATCGACAAATGGTTTCTCGAAAAACTGAGTCATATACACGATGTAAACGAAGAACTCGAAAAATACAGTACGCCCGAATCGATGCCCGATGCCGTTTTGCGCAATGCCAAACGGTTGGGTTTCTCCGATTTTCAGTTGGCCCGTGCCATCTACAAAAAAGATGGTCATGGCATTGCCGAGGAGCTTATTCACATCCGCAACTACCGTAAATCGCGCGGCATTGTACCGGTTGTGAAGCAAATTGATACCCTTGCCGGCGAATATCCTGCTCAAACCAATTATTTGTACCTTACTTATTCGGGTACACACAACGATATTGAATTCTTTAACGATAATAAATCGGTGATTGTACTTGGTTCGGGTGCTTACCGCATTGGTAGCTCGGTAGAGTTCGACTGGTGTAGTGTAACGGCCATACAAACCATTAAAGAACAGGGTTACCGTAGTGTAATGATTAACTACAATCCCGAAACGGTAAGTACCGACTACGATGTTTGCGACCGGTTGTATTTCGACGAACTTTCGTTCGAACGGGTAATGGACGTTATCGACCTCGAAAACCCGAAAGGTGTGGTGGTGTCGGTGGGCGGACAGATTCCGAACAACTTAGCCATGCGTTTGCACAAACAGAATGTGCCGATTTTGGGTACCTCGGCACTCAAAATCGACAACGCCGAAGACCGCCAGAAGTTCTCGGCCATGCTCGACGAATTGGGTGTGGATCAGCCACGATGGAGCGAATTGACGAGTATCGAGGATATTTACAAGTTTGTGGACGAAGTTGGTTTCCCGGTGCTCATCCGTCCGTCGTACGTGCTATCGGGTGCCGCCATGAATGTGGTATCCAACCGCGACGAGTTGGAGCATTTTCTTACTCTGGCAGCCAACGTATCGAAACAATACCCTGTGGTGGTGTCGGAATTTATTGAGCAAGCCAAGGAGATCGAGGTCGATGCGGTGGCCAACAAAGGCGATGTGGTGGCATACACCATCTCCGAGCACGTTGAGTTTGCCGGTGTTCATTCGGGCGATGCAACCATCGTGTTCCCGCCTCAAAAGCTGTATATCGAAACCATTCGTCGGATTAAAAAGATTTCGAAACAAATTGCCATGGCACTCGAAATTACCGGGCCTTTCAATATTCAGTTTCTGGCCCGCGACAACGATATTAAAGTGATCGAATGCAACCTCAGGGCTTCACGGAGTTTCCCGTTTGTATCCAAGGTTCTTAAAATAAACCTTATCGAATTGGCTACCAAAGTTATGTTAGGGATGGAGGTCGAGAAACCTTCGAAAAGTGCGTTCGATCTCGATTACGTGGGTATAAAAGCGTCGCAGTTTTCGTTTGCCCGTTTGCTGAAGGCCGACCCTGTGCTTGGCGTTGACATGTCATCGACCGGCGAGGTGGGCTGTATTGGCGACAATTTTTACGATGCCATTCTTCAGGCCATGCTTTCGGTTGGATACCGAATTCCTGAAAAGAACATTCTGTTCAGCTCCGGTCCTGCCCGTTCGAAAATCGAATTGTTGCAAAGCGCACTGATGTTGCAGGAAAAAGGGTTCAACCTGTATGCGACCGGCGGTACACACAAATTTTTTGAAGAAAACGGTGTAAAGAGTACTTTACTTTATTGGCCCGACGAAAACAAATCGCCTAATACAGCAGAATATATTAGCAACAAAAAGATTGATTTGGTGGTAAATATCCCTAAGAATCTTACCCCGGGCGAGCTGAACAACGGCTACTATATTCGTCGTAATGCCATTGATTACAACATTCCATTGATTACAAACTCGCGTTTGGCCAGTGCTTTTATTTACGCCTTTTGCAAAATGGGTATCGAAGATATCGCCATTAAAAGCTGGGGCGAATACAGCAATCCCGAATTGCACCAGTAGTTTTATTTAAATATATTTTTAAAGCCGTAGAATGTTTGTTCTGCGGCTTTTTGCTTTTGGGTTGAACCGGTTTGGTGGCAATGGCCGTGCTACGGGTTAATTGCCAAATATGGGTTGTAATGCAACCAAACTGCCTGTGAGATTGTTATATTCGAAAACTGACAATAATGGACAAATACAATTATTCGAAACAGATTACCGGAATTTTCAGCGATGTGGAAACTAAGTTGCGTGCCGCTTTGCCCGGTGTAGGGTTTGGCGTGGTGAGCGAAATAGATCTTTCGGGCAAGTTTAACGAAAAATTAGGCATCGAATTTCCGCGCTACAAAATATTGGGTGCATGCAACCCGGCTTTTGCGCACAAAGCTGTTTTGGCCGAACCGCAAATCGGGGTTTTGTTGCCTTGTAACTTTATTATTCGCGAGGCTGGTAAAGATACCATCGAAATTGCTGCTGTAAATCCGTTAATGAGCATGCAATCGGTGGGAAACGCCGAACTTGCGGGACTGGCGACAGAGGTTCAGCAAAAACTTAAAAAAATAATCGACGAAATTTAATAGCTGAATACCATACTTTTATATATTTGCAAAAACCTTTGCAAATATGATTTACAACGAAAACCCATGGCGAAATTTTGTACGAATGACCCATGATGAAAAGTTTGGTGTTTTAGTAATTTTAGCGGTATTGATGGTTGGAGGCGTGGCATCGGCATGGATTATTCCGGTCAGGCAGGTGCCTCAAAGTGATGTAAACGTGTTGGCTGAACCGGCCGAACAGCAGGCATCGGCGTTGCATTTCGAGGCGGCATTCGACCCCAATGCTGTGGATAGTGTGTGGTTGGTGGGCCATGGGTTCGACCCGCGACAAATTTATAATCTGCTAAACTACCGCCGAAAGGGTGGCCGATATAAAACCGTTGAGGACTTTTGCCGGTTGTATGGTTTTACCCCCCGGGATGTGGCTGCCGTAAAGCCGTTTGTGGCCATAGATACCATGGTTCAACAAAAATACGCCCCCGGTTCAACCCAAAACAAACCCCACTATACGCCACTGCCAAATGAGGCGCATTACACCATTGAACTAAACAGTGCCGATACCGCAATTTTGAATGTGTTGCCCGGTATTGGTGATAAATTGGCGCAACGTATTGTGGATTACCGGAGTCGATTGGGTGGTTTTTGCAGGAT
The DNA here is from genome assembly GCA_003249935.1 of Bacteroidota bacterium. Lineage (GTDB taxonomy): Bacteria > Bacteroidota > Bacteroidia > Bacteroidales > UBA5342 > SZUA-561. Next base: position 15,865 of record QKHT01000007.1, on the reverse strand, counting down.
TGCTCAATTGGCCGAAGTTTATGGACTTTCTGCTGAAACCTGCCAAAAAATAGCCCCGTTCGTTACGGTAGATGACTCTAAGATCGTGCGGTTAAATATCAACAAAGCCTCGGTTTCGCGGCTCAAATACCACCCGTATTGCAGTTTTTATTTAGCAAAAGCTATTTATGAACATCGGCTAAAGCAACCATTTACAAATGCGGGAGAGTTGCGGTTGCTCAATAGTACCGATACGGCCGGGTTGAGCCGGTTTATACCCTATATCTGTTTTGAATAATGGCCCGGTGATTTACGCCTTTTTTTTGCGCAACCGAAAGTACGCTGCATCTTCGCCATACACAATTTCTACCACGTCGATGGCCAACAGATGCGCCAATATGGCTTTTGCGGTGTTGCGTTTAATATGTGTAATGCGGCAGAACCGGCTGAGTGAAATGTCGTTGTTTTGCTCGAGATATTCTAATATTTTGCGTACCGGCATGGTCATGCGTAACAGGGCACCATCGGTTTTTTGTTTTATTTCCACTGCACGTACATGTATGTCGCTGGCCATGATGTTTTTGTCGGCAACGCGCACGTAAACGGTCGGAATGCCATCTTTATCGGGAGCCTGGTGCAGTTTGTAATCGCTGGGTTCAACCACAATTTCGAGCACGGTTTTGCCATTCACATCCCACTCAAAAGCTTTAAATGGAATTTCGGGTTTGCAGTGTCGTTGCGCGGCCGATTCAATCATGTAATACTCTTCGTCGCTACGAATGCCGGCAATTGCGCCGTTGTCCTTAACGCCCACCAGCAAACGGCCACCACGGGTGTTGGCAAAGGCCGCCAGCGAACGCGCAATTTTTTTCGAGTCGCTTATGGCAAACTTAAAATCCTGCCGGATATGCTCTCCTTCGGCTATGAGCCGTTGTATATAATCTCTGCGGTCCATCATCGGGCGCAAAGATACAATGGTGCCCCGAAACTGAAAAACGAAACTCACCGAATGGCTTTAATTTTTTGGCTGAACCGAATGCAAAAGGGGCTGCAAAATGGGGCGGATCAGGTGGTTGGTTTAAATGGCGCGTGCGTGTAAAAGAATGTGGTGCCAGTGCAAAAATATGTGACGTTTACGCAAAAGATTGTAGCACATACGCAAAAGAATGTAACAAGTGCGCAAAAAAATGTTGTAGGTGCGCAAAATAATATTGAGTCAAATTAAAAGAATGTAACAAGTGCGCAAAAGAATGTCGCATCTGTGTAAAAAAATGTACTGTCTGCGCATATGTGCGAAGCAAAAGTGTCATTAATCGGTGCTCGTGCGCAAATGGTTGCTTGGTAAATGCATTTGGTTTCGGGAACAACACGGGGCGATGGTGGTTCAGTACAAAAAAATGGCGAACGGATATTTGCCAAAGAAAAGCACCGGTAAGGGTATTGAACCCACCGGCGCTTTGATGATACATTTTGGCAAAAAATTGTTGCAAATGGTTGATTTACATTAGTAATTAATGAATTTCAATTTAGAGATACGGTTAAATTGTACACTCGATGGTCCAAATACCGATTTAATGTACAGCTTTACATCGTTTGCAATATCCATTGCACCGGTTGCAGGTTTGTACATGAGCACGTTTCGGGCCATGCGGGCATCGGCAAGGGCATTTGCCGCGGTGGCTACACGTTCGTTTTGGGCCAGCAGCGCGTTGTAAAACGCCTTGAGTGTGTCCACCTTCAGGTCGTTTTCGTTGGGATTGTAAGCTTCTGTGGTAGATAACAGCGCAATGAGTTTGTCGAAATTGCCCAGGCGGTTGTCGAAGCTCATTTGCGAAGTCGATATTTCGGTTACCGTTTTGCCTTCGGCCATCAGAGCCGCTTTTTCTTCGTCGGTCTTTGTTGCTTTTTTGCGGCCTCCTACAATCTTTTTTACGATAGTGGTAGCGGCTGCGTCGATGTGTTCGTCTGCTTCGGAAGCCTTAATGGCGTATACCACACGGCGAGCCGTGGTGCTTAACGGTTCGAATGCTTTTTCGCGATTGGTGATTGCCTGGGTGTAATTTCCAAATGCTACGTTGGTAGCCGAAATGGCTTGCAAAGCATTGGCATAGAGTTCGCGCAGTGCCGGCAACTGAAATGCGGCACGTTGCGGGGCATAGGCTTCGCCATAGGAAACTATGGCTTCAATGAGTGTGTTAAGATTGGCCAGATTTTTCGACTGGCCGGCTTCTGTGTTACTTTTCATACTTTAAAAATGGATTAAAAGTTTTTCAATCAATTTTTTTAATTACAGCTATTTTTTATCTCAAAATGTATAAATCCGGTGGTAAAGGCTGTCATTGATGGGCATGTATCTGCGGGAGTTTCTTTTTATTGTTTCGGCTAATTTTTGCTGTTGTAAAGTGCCGGCTGTGTGTGCTGTGGTTGTGTTAACAACGCAGCAGTGCGGTACTTTACAGGGGTTGAACCGTAACCGAAAAGAATGAAAAGTGGGGCAGTAATGTATTCAATGGCAGCGATTTGGGTGATGTCGCTCAAGCACTTTGTTATGGTGTAAACTGAATTGAAAGATATTTCATACTATTTATTTTAAAAGGTTAGCGCAAATGTAATGCGTGGATAAATACGAACCGTTTTGAGATAAGAAAAAATAAGATATATTAACAGTGTGGCGCGAAACGTGGTTTTTGAGTGGTGGATGCATGGGGGGACAATGCGGTATTAAGGGTAGTTGCTTCGCCGTTGTATTTTTTTTTTGAAGTTGAGTCAAAATTTGAGGTGTTATTGGCAAGAGGGACTTTTGGTGGATCGGGTTCAATGTCGTTTAGGTACAAATTCTTACGCCCATTCAGGGATTGTTTTGTCTCGATAATCCTATTCCCTGGGCGATGCCCCGGGCTAATGCTTCAAGGTCATTGGCCTTAGCTAAACAGCATTGGGATCGGATTGGTTAATACACAGGAACTGAAGGTAACTTTATCTTGAGTTGATGGATTATGGATTGTTTCATCAGATATTTATTAAACGGCAAACTTTTGTAGAAACTATTTCGGAATTAAGCTAACTATTAGGTTGAAAATTGGATTATGAATAAAAGATACAAGATTTCCGGTTATTGTAAGGATCTTCGCATTAATATGACCTTCTACTCGGTTTCTATCCGATTATTATCAAATGGGGCAAACTTAGCGACTAAGTTTGTCATTAATAATTATCAATAACCATTTGATAAGGTTTTTTTTTTATCTATTTTTGTTACTTAAAGTCAGCACGGCAATGATAAAAAAGGGATTATTAAATCGAATGATACAAACTCACGACATTACAAGTCTTGAGCAGCATTTGATTTATTCTTACTTGGCAAATAACAACCTCGATTTTGGAAAGAGTCCAATTTTGTCAAGTTATTTTAAGGACTTTGAACAAAATGTGCAGCTTAATTTTGATACATCTTCTTTAAATATTTCGAGTATCAAAGAACTTGAAAACTATTTGGAACTAATTATTCCAATTGGAGACAGAAAGTTTAACGGTGCATTTTTTACACCTGACTTTGTTATCGACTTTATTGTAAATGAAATAAAGCCTAAAGAAAATGATAAAAATCTTGACCCAAGTTGTGGTTGTGGAGCTTTCTTGGTTGGCCTGACCGAATACTACAAACGGACTTTCAATAAGCCAATAAAAAAAATAATCAATGAGAATATTTTTGGTTCGGATATTCTTGAATATAACATTCTAAGAGCGAAACTTATATTAACAATTTTTGCTTTACAAAACGGCGAATTACTTAGTGATGACGATTTCAATTTGTACAATCAGGACAGTTTGCGAACCACTTGGAAATTGAGTTTTGACAACATTGTGGGCAATCCGCCTTATGTGAAATTTCAAGACCTTACTGACGAAAACCGAAGCTATTTAACCAAACATTGGTCAACGGTTGAGGGCGGAACTTTCAATCTTTATTTTGCATTTTTTGAACTTGGGTACAAATTGCTTAACCCAACAGGAAAACTTGGGTATATCACACCAAATAACTATTTCACTTCATTGGCTGGTGAGTCGTTACGTAGATATTTTCAGCATAGAAAATGTGTAACGCGAATTGTTGATTTCAGCCACAAGAAAGTATTTGATGCTCAAACTTATACCGCAATTACATTTTTAAACAAAGAGCAAAACGAAGCAATAACTTACGATAGAATTAAGGAAGGATATAGTCCTGAATCATTTCTATGTAATGCAAATGGCTCCCCAAATTATTTAAAGAATTTGAATGTAAAAAAGTGGCGACTTCTTAAAACAGATGAACAACAAAACATCAAAACAATTGAAACGATTGGCAAGCCAATCGGTAAACTCTTTGATATTTGTGTAGGAATTGCCACTTTAAAGGATGAAATATTTTTCATTGATGGACACAAAATGAAAAATGGCTGCTACATCAAAACAACTGATAATGGAACTTTTGAGATTGAAAAAGAAATTGCAAAACCAGTTTATAAAATATCGGATTTTAGAACCCAGAAAGAAGTTGAAACCAATACACGAAAAATCATTTGTCCTTATAATATCAAAAATGGAATTGCAGTAGCAATTCCGGAAGATGATTTCCGGAAGAAATTTCCAAAATGCTATGCTTACTTACTTACAGAAAAAGAAAATCTCTTGGCAAGAGACAAAGGTAAGGTAACATTTGAGCCATTTTTTGTTTGGGGAAGAACACAAGGTTTAACAAGAAAAGGAAAAAAAATTTTAAACCCAACTTTCAGTCAACACCCCAGATTCTTGTTAATTGAAGAAGAGGAAGGCTTTTTTACCAATGGATATGGACTTTATTTCCGTGAACAGGAAAGCAAAAGTTTATTTAGCGATGATACAAATCCAATTGCATTATTAGAAAATATAGATGTGGTTCAGAAAATACTGAACTCAGTTATAATGGATTATTACATTCGCAAAACAAGTGTTGCCATAGAGGGTGGGTATCCCTGCTATCAGAAAAATTTCATTGAGAAATTTACTATTCCGGAATTTTCAATTGAGGAAATTGAGGCAATTAGAGTTTTAAACAATCCACTTGAAATTGATGAATTTCTCATCAACAAGTATCAAATCAATGTATTTTCCGGAAATCTTGTTTGATAAATTTGCATTAAATCATTCACAAACCCATTGAAGGTCAGTGAATCTATGTTCGCTATGGAATTTTGCGGAATTAACCCATCATTTTTTAGCTCTTGTGTTGAATTATATAGTTTCGGCACAGCTCTACTGAAATCTACAATCAATAGTGCAATTCTCTCATATTTGTATAAGGGATCGGTGATGTCAATTCGATTATTCAGTGCTTGAAACGCTAAGATAAATTTCTCGATATGTTCAGAGTTCTTGAAGTCTACTGTATTTTTTGCTGCTTTATCTGAATCATATTCTTTAGCAACGATCAGATATACTTCACCTAAAACCATTTGTTGAAACCTTAGATGAAAATTTAAAGCTTCCGCAAAAGTTCTTTCATATAGCGTGTCAAAATTCTTCGCAACACTGCTTAGTTGGCTTCTAACATTGATAGACAATACACCTTCTGTAAAGGCAGAACCATATCTGTCTGTGAAACCATTCAAATAGGTAGGAAAATCTAAAACTTCTTCATTTATATGGATATTATTCGGTATGATTGAAATATCCTGGTTTTTAGTTTTTAAATAACCAGCCAATGGCAATTCTTTATCTTTTAATACCACAGGTTTATTACTTATCCGAGCTGGTGGATTAACAACTTTTCTTAATCTACTCAATTCAGGATTAATGAGACTTGGATGTACTCCAATATTCAAAAATGCAGTTTTGACGACATTATGAATTAGTTTTATTGGTTTTTGTGTTCTTATAAGTGCATTTTTGCCACTTTCTCCGTTTGCTATAATTGCAGCTTCTATATCAGCTTTAATCTGATTAAGTGCTGCCTGCATTTGAATTTGTGTAAAAGGAATTCCGGTGTGATTACTTGCTAAATTCGCCATCGTTAAAAAAATCTTTCAATGTTACCCCTAATGCATTGGCAATCTTTTCAATATTAACAATAGAAATATTCCTTTGCCCATTTTCAACACTTGCGATATAACTTCTATCTAAGTCAGAAGAATAGGATAAATCCTTCTGCGACAACGTTGCATTCTCTCGAAGTTCCTTAATTCGTTGACCTATTTTTACCTTTACATCCATTTAACAAAAATCATTAATTGTAGACTATAAATCAAAGACTATAAGTAACAATGGAATTATTTTCTTTCTATTTTTCTGCATACTGAAAAATTAGGTCAACGGAAACCCCGGAAATGAAAAAAGTAAAAAATTGGGTAAGAGAAAATGGATAAAGCCATTTTTTGGTAAACTAAAAATCATGAAGTAAAACAACCATTCAAAACTATAACGGATAGGGTTTCGTATACCGGAGCCTTAAAAAAGATAACACCAGTTAATATCTCTGTTTGTTTTAGAGCGTTATCAGATTATAGTAACAGAATTTTTGTACCTGTTTTAAAAGCAGTGTGCTTTGTGCAAAATAAGAGATTTTTTTTTGAAGTTGAGTCAAAATTTGAGGTGTTATTGGCAAGAGGGACTTTTGGTGGATTACTCCCTTATTGCCCATTAATAGCCTGCCCGATAATGGTTTTCTGTAATAAATGATTAGTTTTGAACCCTAATATAATTGCACAATTTATGTCGTTTAAGACCTACGGTTTAGCACCATCGCTACTTAATGCCTTAACCAACCTTGGTTACAGTAATGCATATCCCATTCAGCACGAAGTTATTCCGGCCATTTTGCAGGGGCGCGATGTACTGGGCATTGCCCAAACCGGTTCGGGCAAAACGGCTGGTTATGTGTTGCCGATTCTTACCAATTTGCAACGTCGCATGGTTTCAAAAAACCGGCACGTAGAGGTTTTGGTCCTTGTGCCCACGCGCGAGCTGGCGGTACAGGTGCGCGATGTATTTCAGCTTTTTAGTGTGGGATTGCCCGATCGGGTGCGTAGCCTGGCGGTGTTTGGCGGCGTGGCTATTAATCCGCAAATGATTGCCCTTCAGGGAGTAAATGTGTTGGTGGCTACCCCGGGGCGACTAATCGAATTAGTGGAAAGCAATGCCGTTTCGCTCGGTTCACTCCAAACCCTGGTGCTCGACGAAGCCGATAAAATGATGAATGTGGGATTCAAAGACGAAATGGATCGGATATTGCAGTGGTTGCCGGCGCGTCGGCAAAACCTTCTTTTTTCGGCTACGATCTCCGACGATTTAAGTGCGTTGAACCGGGTATTGTTGCACGACCCCGTGGTGGCTAAAACCGAGCCCGAACCCGAAACCATCGAATTAATTACCCAAACGGGATATTTTGTGCCCGAAGAAAAGAAGGGGCCTTTGTTGCGGTATTTGTTAAAAACCAACGACTATGCACAGGTACTCATTTTTACCTCGTCGGTGTATAAAGCCGATAACGTGGCCGACAAACTGCGCAAAAATGGGATTTATGCCGAAGCAATTCATGGCAAAAAAAGTCAGGGCGCACGTACCGAGTCGATGATAAAGTTTAAAGCCGGTAACCTGCGGGTGCTGGTCGCTACCGATCTTATTTCGCGCGGGATAGATGTAAAGGATTTGCCCTGTGTGATAAATTACGAATTGCCACGTTCGCCCAAAGATTACATTCACCGTATTGGTCGAACCGGTCGTGCCGAAACGCCCGGCGAGGCCATTTCGTTTGTAACGCCCGAAGATGAGCATCACTTTTGGATTATCCAAAAAAAGATGGGCAAACGGGTTGAGGTGCTTAACTTCGACGAACTCAATTTAAAATAAACCGAACCGGTGCCGGTTACCCAAAAGTACCCGCCACCGGTTCAGCCCAAAACTACCATACAATAAATTTACTCACAGCCATGGTTGTGCCATATTGCGTGAGGCGGACCATATAAATGCCCGGTTTTAACAGGTTGTTTTTCAGTGGCATTCTACTTTCCGGGTTTTCGATGGTGGCTACCGTTCTGCCGTTGACATCCGTAATCAGTAGTTTCATGTTGCGGGTCAACCCACCTTTAATCGTTATAAAACCTTCGTGTGTAAACGGATTTGGCGACACTCCGATCGATATTTCCTGACCTGTTATGTTCTCTGTTCCCGACGAAATACCATCGATTACCCTTACTTCGCCATTGTCGGGCACACAGTTAAAATAGACAAACTTTTTACCGTCTTTGGTTATTACATCCATCGTTTTGGCTTTGTTGTTTTTGGCTACTGTAACTTTGGGTTGAATAAACGTTGCGGGAATGGCTATTTTTAGCGTGATTTCTACGTTATACAGTGTATTGTCAAGCCCGTCGTCGGGTTTAAACGATGCGGTGTTTCCGTTGACTTTATAGTCGTTTATATTCAGGGCATTTCGCTCTTTAATGTATTTTACGATGTTGAGGTGCGAGTCGATCCACAACGACCGGGCGAGCGCATGGTCTACGTCGGTTTTAAAATCGCTTTCACTGTAGGTGTAAATAAGTGTGTTGCGGTCGAAATTGCCGGGGGCAAAGTCGTGGTACATTATTGGCAGGTAGAGTTGGTAATCGGCACAAGCATCCAAAAGCGAATCTATTTCCGCGTGTGTGGTGGTGCTGAGTACCGGATACGATCTGAGCGCGTAAAAGTCGAATGGGGTGAGCAGGTTGAACCCCCATTCGCTGCATCGGGCCGATAAATAGTATTTTGAAATATAATCCAACGCGCCATAACTAAAGTTGCCAAAAGGCATCGAAAGCGTTGCGGTATTCTGATTTAAGAGGAGATCGAGTTTGTTTTTAGAGTTTTTGAGTTGAGCATCCAGCTCTTTCAGGTTTCCATCTTCGTACAAATCGCCAAGTGCCACGTGCTGGTCCGAATGTGAACCGATATCGAATCCCCGGTTTTTGTATGTTTTTATGGTACTTCGGGGTACCAATTCGCCATCGTAAACCAGCGTGGTGTCTGTAATAATATAGAATGTACCACACAAATTCTTGCTGTAAAGGTACGCACCGGCAAGGTCGAAAGCATTTTTGTACCCATCGTCGAAGGTAAAACTAATGGCCCCGTTTTTATTGTCTTTCCAAATGGTGGCGGTAACGGTTTTTTGTGGGTTGAACCGCCCCGCCGTGGCCGAGAGTATTTCGTCGAAAGCTAAATCGGATGCGGGTTTAGCATAGAATACCAGCGGCAATTTGAATGTTTTGCCGGCCGATTCGAAGACCAGCAATTCTTGTTCTTTCAAATTATTATTGTTGTATACAAGTGCAATGCCGGCCGTGTTGCCTGAACCAAAGCTGCCCGATAACATGGCTTTGGCTTTGGCGAAATCGTATTTGTCGCTTGTGGTTTCGAAATAAATCTTTGGACTACTGAAAGATCCCGCAGCACCCTCTGCAACTTGTATGGTCTGTTTATTGTCGGAGCTATTTGCAAACAACATGGCAATGTCGGGTTGCCCATCGGCATTGTAGTCGCCGGTAGTGGCAAATAGCAACTTGTTGAAATCCAATGTGGCCCGGGTGCTGATAAGATAAGGAGTAAATTCGTTAAACCCGCCTTTTTTTCCTTCGAATACATGAATGGTTTGGCGGGTGGTTGATGCTGTGCCGGCAATGTTGTAACATAAGGCAATATCGGAATATCCGTCTTTGTTAAAGTCGCCGGCAAAACCTGTTTTAATGTTCCTGAAATTGAAATTGGTTCGGGTATTGGAATAGTATGTCTTCATGGGGTCGAACCCTTTACCGGAAGATTCGAGAATAAATATAGATTCGATTTGGGTGCCCGGATTGTCGTACAACAGGGCAATATCGGTTTTTCCATCGCCGTTAAAGTCGGCGGCAAGGCTCAGTTTTATATTCCCAAAGCTAAAATCATTGGTGTTTGCACTGAACCATGTGCCTACCGGTACCATTCTTTGTTCGTTGGCCTTGTAGATTACAATTTTGGCGCAATCGAATTTATCCTGTCCGTTTGGCCAATAAGGAAAGGTGTAAAACCGTGCTATTTCGTCGGAGCCATCGCCATCGAAATCGCCTGTAACCGTTAATGCCGCATTGAGAACTGCTGCTTCGGCATCGAGTGTTAAAAACCGGTCGTTTGCCGATGTAAATGCTTTGCCATTGGTGTTTAGAAGCATCTGTTCGCCGGTTTCATCGTTTTTGTAGTCAATCAGAAGGTTTACATCCACTGTTTGTGCAGTTATTACGGCTGAACCGGCGAATGAGATGAAAGCCGTGAATATTGTGGTGCGTAAGTGTTTAAACATACTGGTGCAATTTGAGTAAAACTGCGGCGAATTTACATATTTTTATTTCATCTGATTGGTTGTAAATCAAATTATTGCAGATTATTCGATTAAATTTTTCGATTTTAATCGGGCGTATTTATCCTGTAAATAGAATATGTTGCGTTTTAAGTGCCTGAAAAAGGGCAATCCATGGTTTGTGTGGAGATTGCGCGCCGGTCATGAGGTTCAGACAAAAAAAACAAAACAAAACACGTTTTTTTTGATGCACTACATTACATTTGCAAAAAAATAAAGTTAAAGTACATGTCGGACGATAAAAAGGTCATTTTTTCGATGGTTGGGGTTACTAAGGTTTACCCGCCACAAAAAACAGTATTAAAGAATATTTATCTCTCTTTTTTCTACGGTGCAAAAATTGGTATTATCGGTCTCAACGGTTCCGGTAAATCATCATTGATGAAAATTATTGCAGGCATTGAAAAGAGTTTTCTGGGTGAAGTGGTTTGGTCGCCGGGTTATTCGGTTGGCTATCTCGAACAGGAGCCACACCTCGATGAGACAAAAACAGTTAAGGAAGTTGTACAGGAGGGGGTTCAGGAAATTGTAGATGTTCTGGCGGCCTACGAAGCGGTAAATAAACGGTTCGAAGATCCTGAAATTTACGAAGATCCTGATAAAATGGATGCACTTGTGGCCGAGCAGGGCGAATTGCAGGAAAAAATCGATCACTTCGATGCATGGAATTTAGATGCAAAACTCGAACGAGCCATGGATGCCCTTCGCTGTCCGGACGAAGATGCGTTGGTGAAACATCTTTCGGGAGGTGAACGCCGCCGTGTGGCACTTTGCCGCTTGCTGCTTCAGGAACCCGATGTATTGTTGCTCGATGAGCCTACCAACCATCTGGATGCCGAATCGGTTCAGTGGCTCGAAATGCACCTTAAACAGTATAAGGGTACGGTAATAGCCATTACGCACGACCGTTATTTTCTCGATAATGTGGCTGGTTGGATTCTCGAACTCGACCGTGGCGAAGGCATTCCATGGAAAGGAAATTACAGCAGTTGGCTCGATCAAAAATCGCAGCGTTTGGCCCTCGAAGAAAAAACTGCAAGCAAACGTCGAAAAACACTCGAACGCGAGCTCGAATGGGTGCGCATGGCCCCCAAAGCACGCCATGCCAAATCGAAAGCCCGTTTACAGAGTTACGACAAATTGTTGAATGAGGATGCCGGCGAAAAGGAACAAACCCTCGAAATTTTTATTCCAAACGGACCGCGTTTGGGCGATAAAGTGGTGGATGCCCATGGGGTATCTAAAGCGTATGGCGACAAGCTGCTGTACGAAAACCTTGATTTTGTGTTGCCCCCAAACGGTATTGTCGGTGTGATCGGGCCAAACGGTGCCGGTAAAACCACACTGTTTCGTTTAATCATGGAACAGGAACAGGCCGATGCAGGCACTTTCTCGGTAGGCGAAACTGTTAAGCTTGGCTATGTCGATCAGGCTCATACTGATATCGATCCCACAAAGTCGGTTTACGAAGTTATTTCGGGTGGAACTGAATTTATAAAGGTCGGTGGTCGCGATCTTAATGCTCGTGCCTATCTGTCGCGGTTCAACTTTACCGGTGCCGATCAGGAGAAGAAATGCGGCGTACTCTCGGGTGGTGAACGTAACCGGTTGCATTTGGCTATGACGCTGAAATCGGAGGCCAATGTGCTTTTGCTCGATGAGCCCACCAACGACATCGACATCAATACGTTACGTGCACTCGAAGAGGGTCTCGAACGGTTTGCAGGTTGTGCTGTGGTGATTTCGCACGACCGTTGGTTTCTCGATCGTATTGCCACGCATATCCTGGCTTTCGAGGGCGAATCGCAGGTGGTGTTTTTCGAAGGCGGGTTTAGCGACTACGAAGAAAATCGCAAAAAACGCCTTGGCGACGATACACCCCACCGGGTTAAATATAAAAAATTGATAAGGTAATTTTTTTGTTAAATGATAAAGCGGGCATTCCATAGGGATGCCTCTTTTTTTATTTATTATGCGTGTTGGGTTTGTGTGATACGATCATTATTGAAATGTAAAAAATTTAGGTTCAACACCTTAAATAGTAGAGATAATATGGTTGTTTTTATATTGAAACCTTATCTTTGTACCATAATTTAATAATTCTTTTATGAAACACTTGATTTTAGGGTTGGTTGCGCTTGTTGTTTTATCTACAAGCTGTGTAAGTAAATCGGAACACGATAAACAGTTGAATGCAACACGCGATAGTTTGAATAGTGTAATTGGTGGTAAGGAAGGCGAAATTGTGCAGTTTTTGGCTGGTTTCAACGAAATTCAACAAAATCTTGATTCAATTAAGGCAATAGAGAAAATTGTGTCTGTCAATTCGACTGATAAGGAATTAACGGCTTCAGCAAAAGATAATATCATCTCGGATATTCAGCATTTACATTCGTTGCTCGAAAAAAACAAAGCACTTGTGGCTCAGTTAAAAAAGATGCAATCGGGCGATTTAAAAAAGATTAAGGAGCTACAGCAAACTGTTGCACTTTTACAAAAACAGATAGAAACCAAAGATGCTGAAATTGCTGAATTGAACAACAAAGTTGCCAGTCTAAATATCGATGTTGCCAATCTTACCGGTACTGTTTCTAACCTCACTGCTGAAAATCAGATGAAAGATCAGACTATTACAGCAAAGGAAAACCAATTGAATAAAGGTTGGTATGCTTATGGCAGCGAAAAAGAGATGATTAAAAACAACATCATCGAAAAAACCGGTGGCGTAATCGGTCTCGGAAAAACGATGAAGATTACCGAAAAAATTAACAAATCGTTTTTCGAAGAAATCGACATCCGCAATGTAAAATCAATTACTTTGAATGTAAAAAAAGCAAAACTTATTTCGGCTCACCCCGAAGGTAGTTTCCACTTTACCGGCGACACCAAAAAAGTAAATACCCTCGAAATTGACGATGCCGCTCAATTTTGGAGCGTATCTAAGTATTTGGTTATTGTAGTGGAATAATTTGTATTGTAATATCAATACCGAAAGGGCCTGCCATAAAAATGGCAGGCCTTTTTTTTGAGGTTTGTTTGTTGTTTAACAGTTATTCGTACAAATACAGAAGTGCAATTGGCCAAATATCGCCTACTTTGTTGGTATAAATACAATAATCGCAAAGTTGAACATGAAAAGAAAGATTGCTGAATTACTATTGTTAATGACATGGTTGGTATTATTGGGTACGCAAAATGTTGTTGCAAAGGCGGCTGGGTCGCCACTAACTACGCCATGGGCCGAAAAAATTGATGTGCAAAATGTGTTGGCAGAATATCCGCGCCCGCAATTGGTTCGTTCCGAATGGATGAACCTCAATGGTCAATGGCAATTTCAGGAGGCCCAAGCCGGCGATAAGTTGCCATTCAATGCCAAACTTAAGGAAACCATTCTGGTCCCGTTTCCATGGGAATCGGCTTTGTCCGGCATTCATCGCGATATTAAAAGCCACAAAGCGTTTTATCGTCGTACATTCGAGGTACCGGCAGGCTGGCATGGGCAAAATGTACAACTCAATTTTGGTGCAGTCGATTGGGAAGCATCAGTATACGTCAATGGATGCCATGTGGGTTCGCATAGCGGTGGATACGATGGTTTTTCGTTCGATATTACAGCGGCTTTGCGTAAAAAGGGACCTCAGGAAATCGTTGTTTCTGTCTTCGATCCCGGTAGCGACCAGGCCATTGCGTGTGGAAAACAGAGCAACGATCGGTTTGCCGATCCACATGGTTACAGTTATTGTGCCTCGTCGGGTATCTGGCAAACGGTTTGGATTGAACCGGTATCTAAGGCTTTTGTCGAATCGGTAAAAATGGTGCCTGATATCGATGCCGGCACACTTTTGGTGTCGGCCTTTGTAGAAAATGTTATTAAGGGGCAATCTGTTGTATTCGAGGCTTTTGATGGCAATTTATCTGTGTCGTCTGTTATATGTGAACCGGGTAAAACCGTTACAATGCAAATACCTTCGGCTAAATTGTGGAGTCCCGATTCTCCGTTTCTTTACGATTTGAAAGTTACACTGCAAGATAGCACCGGCAAAGCCATCGATAAAGTGGTGAGCTACTTTGGGATGCGTAAAATTGCACTCAAACAAGAAGCATCGGGCATTCAGCGGATATATCTCAATAACCAATTTTTGTTTCAGATGGGTCCGCTCGATCAGGGCTATTGGCCCGATGGAATATATACCGCGCCTACCGACGAGGCGTTGCGTTGGGATATCGAGAATATTAAGTCGTTTGGATTTAATATGATTCGTAAACATATTAAGGTGGAACCGGAACGTTGGTATTATTGGGCCGACAAATTGGGCGTTTTGGTATGGCAGGATATGCCTTCGACATTTAAAGTACGAAGCGAGAGTCTTAAAACACAATGGGAGAATGAGTTAAGTCAAATGGTTCGTACACATTGGAATCATCCTGCAATTGTTGTGTGGATTGTGTTTAATGAACACTGGGGGATTTATGATGTCGAACGGAATACCAATACTGTTATGGCACTCGATCCATCGCGTTTGGTTACCGGCAATAGTGGTATTGATGCAGGCAAACCCAATCTCGATTTCGAAGTTGGTCATATTAAGGATAACCATTCGTACCGTCCGCCAAATTGCCGCTTTGCAACCAATAAACGTGCAGTGGTTTGTGGGGAGTATGGTGCCATTGGTTACAATATTCCGGGTCATATATGGGATGTGGATGGGCCTTGGGTTCATTACAATTACGATGGGTTGGAGTCGGCAACTACAGAGTACGAAAAGTTTATCCGTCAGCTTGTTAACTATAAGAAGGAGGGGCTTTGTGCCGGAGTTTATACCCAATGGACCGATGTTGAGAATGAGATGAATGGATTATATACCTACGATCGTAAAATTATAAAACTCGATAAGGCTCGTGTTAAGGCCGCCAACGAGTCTACGAGAATAGAGTAGTGTAATTATACCTATAAAATAACCCCATGACATACCTGTCGTGGGGTTTTTTCTGTTTCATACATTTCATATGCCATGTAATGCACAAATGGCCATAAAACTAAAAAGGCAGGAAATCTGCCCAAAGCCGATTCCTACCTTTTCTGCTAACCTTAAATCTAATACTATGAAAAAATCCCACTGCAAACCTACAACATTTTTATGTTGTACAACATAAAAACCAAGTTAATAATTGCAAAATCAAAAAAAAATAATTGCAGAGAAAACATTTGAACTAAACCGATGCTTCCGGCTCAATCGTTTGTTAATCTTTTATATTGCATTGATTTTATGTGCATTACAAAATAGTGTGAATTTTATAAATTACTTTAGGCGAGTCTGCTGTATGTTGTCGAACATCGAATATCTAAAATCTCATAGTCTTTTGTGGTTTTAAATGGTAAACCGGCTAAAAACTAAAAAGGCAGGAAATCTGCCCAAAGCCGATTCCTACCTTTTCTGCTAACCTTAAATCTAATACTATGAAAAAAATCCCACTGCAAACGTACAACATTTTTATGTT
>QKHT01000271.1 GCA_003249935.1 Bacteroidota bacterium | reverse complement strand
GCTGTAACTGCGGGTAACTTAACTGTAGGCGGAACCACCACACTTACCGGTGCTACAACAATGGCTGGCGGTGCTACCATTACGGGCGGAGCAAATGTAACCGGAGCTACCGTATTAAATACCTCTTTAGCATTCAGCGATGCAAATACCGTTAACGGAATTACCATTTCGACCAATGCCGGTACACTTGCAGCCACCGACGAAAAGTTAATTACCGAAGGTGCCGTTAAAAAATATGTAGAAACTCAAATGGGAATTTCATCTACCGACAAATTGTACTATGGTAGCGGAAGTTTTGGTTCGGCACCATCCAACGAAATCGGTATCGAATCGGGAACAGCCGTTGAAAAAGCAAATATTTACAGTGCTACTTCATTCAATCCTAATGTGGCCAATGGTACATACTATTGGGTTGCTTATCCCGAAAAATGGGGTGAAATGAGCATGTTTTTAGCCGGCAATAAAGTAATTGACGGTTTTGTGAAAAAAGTTGTTGGAAAATATCAGGTGTTTGTATTCCAATTTGCTGTTCCAAGTGCGGCAGGAACCATCAATCTTACCTTAGCAAGCAACTAAAGAAATAATTGTAAGCAGATTATACTTTTTCATTTTAGTCAATCACCCGGTTGGATTTTCTAACCGGGTGACACTGACTCTAAAGTAAAAAGTTACCCACATAAAAACATTAAAGTGCAGAGAATAGTAGCAATCATATTATTAACCCTGGTTCTGTCGGTAAAGGCTCAGAATGTAAGCCGGATACACCAGACGTTAGAGATGCCACAATGGTCGTCGCAGCCCATTGTGCTCAGTAACGAAATAAAAGGGGGTATACATACTGTTGCTACTACAAACGACATGAATAACATACCTTCGGAACGAAAACAGGTTGGTATGTTGTGTGTTGTTGGTTCTATTTCATGGAATCCGGCCACAGATAAAGTTTATCAGTATGATGGCACCTCTTTTAAACCTATCTCATTATTAAGAGTTTGGGAAACCCTTGGCACCTATATTACCGGACAAATTGTTGTATACAATGGTATGGCATACCTTTCGTTGACTAATCATACAGGTTTAATCACAACACCCGATACCGATACCGCAAACTGGATCAGCCTTTACCAATTATCCCAAAGTAGTCACAGCCCTTTAACCCTTGGCACCACGAACGGATTATCCCTATCCGGCCAACAGCTAAGCCTTTTACCCGCCACAACCACAACATCAGGTGCACTTACCGCTACCGACAAAACCAAACTCGATGCCCTTAATACCACAACCACCACTTCGGGCAACATTCTTGTTGCCAATGGAAGCCAATGGAACAGTGTAGCCCCAACAGGCGATGTAACCATTAACAGTAACGGCTCTACCCTTATTGGAAACAATACAATAACTTCTGCCAAAATTGCGAATGGAACCATTTTACCCGAAGATTTGGCCACCGATGGCGATTACAATGTGTTGCGAACCGATAACAACGGTGTACCTCAGTTTGGAAAAATACTTAGTAGTCATATTTCTGATGGAACCATTACTGCCTCTGATTTAAGTACAATGGGAGCAAATCCGGGTCAGGTGTTGAAACGAAATCTAACCGGTGCATCACCAAACTGGATTGCAGCAGATGACAATGACAGTCAGACTGCCGCACAAGTTCCTGTTACGCCAAGTGGAAACCTTGGTTCAACCAATACACAAGCGGCACTTCAAGAGCTTCAAAGCGATATTGATGGCATTAAAACAGTGGCTGACGGGCATATTTATGTGGGTAATGCTTCGAACCAGTTAGTGGCTGTTGCAGTTAGCGGTGAAGTTACCCTATCAAATGCCGGCGTTACAACTGTAGCCGACAACAAAATAGATGCTGCAAATTTAATGGGAGCCACGGGTAGTGCGCTTGGAAATGGTTTAAGCGGACAAGCACTTACATCTAATGGTGCTGGTAAGTTTAACTGGACTACGCTCAATTCGGGCAGCGTAACATCGGTTGGTATTGCACTTCCTGTTACCGAATTTGCAGTAAGTGGTTCACCTATAACTACTTCTGGAACACTGTCGGGAAATTGGAAAACACAAACCTCGAATTTGGTTTTCGCCTCACCAAGCGGTTCAACCGGAACGCCCTCTTTCAGGTCGTTAACAGCCATGGATATTCCAAGTCTGGATTGGACAAAGATTAGCACCGGAAAACCTACCACCTTATCGGGCTATGGAATTACGGATGGTTTGTCGGCTACACTTACAAACAGTAAATTGCTGGTTGGAAATGGCTCCAATATTGCTTCGGCAGTGAGTTTAAGTGGCGATGCAACTATGAATAATGCAGGTGTATTAACCGTAGCTAACAATGCTATTACCACAGTAAAAATTGCTGATGGAGCTGTAACCGGTGCTAAAATAGAAACCGGTGTCAGTCTTAATCTTACTGCTGCATTGGCAGCGAACCAAAGTTTTGTTGGAAACTACGAAGTGGCGGTAGTGGGCGAAAGCGTGGTATTTGGAGATGTTTTGTATTTTGATTTTTCGACATTAAAATGGCGTAAAGCTAAGGCCGATAATTTTTCTACCACGCCGGTACAGCGTATTGCACTCGAAACAATTGCTGCGAATGGCAGCGGTAAATTGCTTATTGAAGGGTTTGTTCGATACGACAGTTGGAGCTTTACTGCTGCACCTGTATATTTAAGTGCCTCTGCCAGTGGTAGTATAACTTCGGTTCAACCCTCGACTACCGGAAACCAGATCCAGCGAGTGGGTATTGCATTTGGAACTAATAAATTACACTTTAAACCATCGTTAGATGTGGGCGAATTGTAAAAATATTGTTTTAAAAAGCAGATATAATTTGCTTATATGGTTTACTATTATGGCTTTAGTAATTGTTCCATTTTGCAATAGTTATGCCGATCATACCAGTGCGAATAATTATACCGGTTTATGGAGTAATTCGGCGAGCTGGTCTCCATCTTGGGTATCTCCGTCAACCAGTTTGAGTGAAGATATCACTATCTACGGATATATATCTGTTATTGGCGATTTGTCGTTTGGTGGGTCGGGCGGTGTACTTACAGTAAACGATACGCTTGTGGTTTACGGCAATTTGTCTTTAGGAAATAATTGCGATTTGAACGTTGCTTCGGGTGGGGTGCTCATGGTGTTGGGTAATTTGTCGATTGGTAACAAAACCGATATTGCCACCAATTCGTACATCGTTACCACTGGTAATTTTACGGCAAATGGTTCACAATCTACATTCAATACAAGTTTGCCATCTAAAGTTTATATTTTTGGATCAGCCGAATCAGTGGATGGAAACGTAACGAATTGCCCATCAAATTGCCATTACGGAAACTCTTCGGCCTTGTTAAGCGATCAGATTGTCGATTTTTATTATTATGTAATTTCGGGCTACGTTTCAGGTATATTTGCCACCATTACTATCGGAGAAAAAACAGGTAATTTGAACTTAAACAATTATCACGGCAACATTAAAAAGTGGCAGAAGCGGTTAAATGGCGGTTCCTGGATCGATATTGTATTTACAGGCAATACCTATGAGGATTTACCTACCGAAAGTGGAACCTGGGAGTACCGATCGGTTGTAAATAATGGTACCATAGATGCCAATTCGAAAAGTAAAGTGGTGGTGGTAAAACCAATAGTAAAAGTAAATACAAAAAAGGACATCAAATGGAATGGTGTGCCTATTATAAAGTGGAATGGTAAAAATAAAACGACGATTTAAGTTGATTTTCGACCGAAATCGGGAGGAAACCTAAGGTATTTGGCAATAATAAATCCCGGAATAGTACAAATACAAACCCATACAAAAAACATTTTGTAACCAAAGGCATCGGCAATACTGCCCGAAATCATGCCTGGCAACATCATGCCAAGTGCCATAAAACCCGTAGCTAATGCAAAATGCGAGGTTTTGTTAGGGCCATCGGCAAAATAAAGCAGATACATGGTAAATGCGGTAAATCCGAATCCATAGCCAAGTTGCTCGATGCTTATGAGTGCCATAATGGTACTATCGTTTTGTGGTTGAACCAATGCCATATATACATACGCAAGATTTGGCAGGTTCATGAGTAAAATCATTGGCCATAGCATGCGTTTAAGTCCAAAACGCGAAACCAAAACGCCACCGGCTATGCCGCCAATAATTAGCCCCAAAACCCCAATAGTACCATAAATAAAGCCTACTTGCTCGTTACTAAAACCCAATCCACCGTTTGCAAGCGCATCTTTTAAAAATGGCCCCGACATTCTGCCCAGTTGTGCTTCGCCTAATCGGTACAGCAGAATAAATGACAAGGCAATACCAATCTCTTTTTTTGCAAAGAAACTCACCAAAGCATGTTTCATTCGTTGTAAGGCCTGTGCCGTCGTTTGGGCTTTAATATTGGTATCGTCCTCAGCCTTTGGTAATTGAAAATAGTGGTAAATACCTATCGATGCATAAACCACACCTGCCAGTACAAAAGTAAATTTCCATGCAGAAGCTGTATCCAATCCGGTTTTATGGTTCAGATAGCCGGCTAAAAACACCAAACCTCCTTGTCCGGCAATCATGGCCAACCGGTAAGCCGCATTACGAAAACCTACAAAAAAAGATTGTTGGTGCGGTTCGAGCCCGATCATGTAAAAACCGTCGGCGGCAATATCGTGCGTTGCCGAACTAAAAGCCAATAGCCAAAAGAAAACCAGACTGCCTTTAAGAAAAATGTCGCCTGTAAGTGTAAAACCGAGCGAAGCCAATGCTGCACCCATCGTTAACTGTGTAGCCACAATCCAGGTGCGTTTTTGCGATACGGTATCTACAATAGGACTCCAGAATGGTTTAATAACCCATGGCAGGTATAGCCAACCTGTATAAAATGCTATTTGAGCGTTTGATAAACCAAGATCTTTGTACAGAAATGTAGAAACAGTAACCACAAGAACGTAGGGAAGACCTTCGGCAAAGTAGAGCGATGGTACCCATCCCCAGGCATTGGTGTTGTTTTGTTTCATGTCGTTTAGTAAAGTTGTTTCAGTTCCGATTTATTAAAATAGTGTGCCAGAATGCGTTTGTAATTATAACCTTTAAACGCCATCACCGCAGCACCAATTTGGCATAACCCCACGCCATGTCCCCAACCGGCCCCTTTAAGCACAAAGGATGATGGAATTTTGCTCCCATCTTCGTATTGTGGTTCAACCATAAAGGCCGAACTATAAAGATGCGTATCTGAAAGCAAACGCCTTATCATCAGCTCTTTTCCTATGGTGAACCGCCCTTTTAGGCCCACAACCTTCAGGCTGAATATTCGGCCGGATGGTCCACGTTTTAGCGGAACCAATGCCGTAACAGTGCCAATATCCCGCTTAGTGCGATCATAAATGAGCGACGTAATTTTTTGTTGCGAAAGCGTCTCCTCCCAACGGAAAAAGTTGTTGGTTTTCAGGTCATAATCGTTAAGTACCGTCGATAAAATATACTTATCGGTGGTGTTGCAAAATACATCGGGTTGAGCCGAAATCCACGCTCCGGCTTGTTTTTCATTCATCACTTTTTTTATGCTGAACCCTTTTTTGGGAATGATGTCCGCCACTGGTTTAAGGTAGGGGTGCGTTTCGGGTCCCCAACAATTTTCGAAAGCCTCCGATATGCCACCGCAACATTTACTAAAGCGGGTATCGCACACGCCATCTTCGAACCATAAAACCTGTCCGCGTGTTGCCTTTACCGCCTCAATCGCTGTGCGATTCTCAATGCGGCTCTCTCCCTGGTAGCGCTGGCAATGGTCGTCGGCACACACATCGAAACGGGTATGCGCCTCGCGGTCGAACCATTTAAGTATTTCGTTACTGGATTCAATGAATTGGTTATCTGGTTTTTCGCGACCTTTAATTTGTCGAAGCAGCCAGCTTCGCGAAATTATGGCATGTGCTTTTATATATTCTTCGGGGGCCGACGATTTCATTTCGCTCGAAACCACACTCAGTAAATAAGATTCGAGTAAAACACCATTTACAACCTGTACCTCGTTCTCTTCGGCATAAAACCTTAGAAATCCATTAAATAACTGATCTTCGTGTTGTTGCCAATGAAAATTGATGCCAATAATCACATCCCGAACTTTAGCGCGGGCTGTTGATGTTTGTGGCACAAGTTTAATTTCGTTAGATTGTACAACGTTTTTTCCACCTTGTTTCAGTGTAACTCGTGTGTGTTCTACGGTTAAATCAATGGCACCGGTAATGGTTCGGGGCGAAATCCCTCTCCCCGAAATGATATAATGTCCCCGAAGATCGATAGAAATACCGGAACTTTTTACAATGCCTACCTCAATAACAGGTTCATCTATAATGGATTCCATTCTTTCGATTTTTTTTGTAGTGCTTCAAACTGTTGTGGGTTAAGGCAAACTTCGTTGTATATCGCTTTTACAATTTTGTCATCTATTTTACCCATATCTTCGGCTTCGGGAAGTACCCAAAGACCGCCGAGTTCGAGGCTGGCGGGCGAAAGCAGAATGCGTTTATCGCCTTCGAGGGCATAACAAGCCGGGCGGGCTTTTTCGCGCGGAATAAACCATGCCATAAATTTACCGTTGCAATACTTTCCTATAATGTTGAACTTATCGTAATTTTCGCCATTCATTTTTTCGATAAACGAGTGCGCGTTTGATATCATAATGGCCACATCCATTGCATCGCTGCTTTCGCAATAGATATTGGGGCATAGCCATGGATTTTCCGAATTGCTTGCTTCAATAGGCAAAATGTTAGATGGAATTGCTTGAAAATGATGGTGTTCGGGAATAGATGCTCCACATCCCGGGGCATTGTAGAATAGGGTCATGCCTTCGAGATATTTTGCAAGTAAAAAAAACATCAGGCTATGATTTATGAAATTTTGTTTCACATGCGCTTCATTAACTATTGTAAAGTGGTGGTTTACAACAGGGTATGGATTTACCATTAAATTAAAACCAATTTGCGACTTCAGGACTTCCTGTTCGCGGGGCAGGTTTTGCGGACAAAGAATGCATGGCCGCTCATTGGGCACAACCTTCAGTTTGGCTGTTGTCGATTGTTTTCGGTGAGGCAAATTTTTAAGTATTATCCGGTGCGAACCACATTCAACAAATTTTATCTCTGCCTTAAATTGATTGAGGTGGTTTGACAAAAACATATCCCAGTTTAACAACTGCGTTTGATAAAGTTTTTGGGCATCCAAAAAACTTGGGAAATTCCTCTTTGAAGTATTTGCAACACGATGTTCCATTCCTGCTACCACTTATGGTTTTAATTCACATTATTTTTACTAACCCTTTGCGCAATGGCCACGGTTCGTAAAAAATCTTTATAACTGTTATATTCGTTGAGCTTTTGTGCCGAAGGCCCGGCATCCGAATTTCCTTCCCAACGCCTACACAAATATAGCGAATTATAAATGCGTCCGATCTTATATTTCGACGAAATGGCAAGCCCAACAGCGTAATCTTCGCCATAGCTTACATCGGGGAAACCGATTTTGCGCAAAACCGGTGTGTAAAAAGCTCTCGGTGCACCCAGTCCGTTAATTCGCAGGGCGTTGTTTGCTCCGTTTTCGTCGGTCCATTCGCGGTGGTCTATTACACCCGGTGGCAAAATATTGAGGTTCATATCCGTTAAAGTATAACTTCCCACAACCATCGCACATGCTTCTTCAAAAAATTTGGCAACCACTGTGCCAAGTGTATTTTGGTCGATGTAAATATCGTCGCTGTCGAGTTGTACTGCAAACCGGCCGCAAAGCGGGTGGTTCACTCCAAAATTCCAGCAACCGCCAATGCCCGAAAAAGGGTGGGGCGGTACCACGTGCACCAACTGCGTATCGCTTTCGGCCATATTGCGGAGTAGTTCGGTGGTGCCATCGGTAGAGTAGTTGTCTACCACAATCACATTAAATTCGAATGGAGGGGCTTGCGCCAACGCCGATTTCACAGCATCCTCCACTGTTTTCACCCTGTTTTTTACCGGAATAATCACCGATGCCATCAGTTCCGGCCCTTCGTTGGGGTTTATGGTTAAAAATGGCGGATAAACCGCAGCACCTATTTTGTTTAGGTGGGCTGTACAAACCACTTCGCGCTCTATTTGCACCTCGCGGTTTCGGGGGTCTACATATCCAAACTGATCCCATGCGCCGGCAGCGTGGTTCACTACCGTAAGTGGTTCGGGAAAGAGTACTATATTATTGGTTTCTAATGCTATAAGCCAAAGGCTGTACCAGGCCGAGTATTTGTAGTTGTTTTTGGTTGAACCCCATTTTTTAAGCAGCGAGGTATCGATTATGCGTATGGGGCCAAAGTCAAAATCGTCGCGAACAGCACCTTGCTGACAGGCTATTAGCCGGTGCAGAGTAGGCAGATGATCATTCCGTTCGTAATAATTTGCATACAATATCAAAGCATTTGTTTGCCTTGTTGTTTCTATTGCTCTAAGTAAATTTTCAATTTGCAAATGCACAATACCCGCATCACTTAGCCACACAACATAATCTGCATCTTTACTTTTTGTAACTACCTCGTTAAGTGTATCGCTGTTTAACCAGGCCGTGTCGTGGGCATTAATGGTTGAACCACCTGCGCAATGGCGGTTCGATAAAATTTGGTCTACGATATTTTTCGCTATACCCGGGTGATAAAATATCCTGAATTTCATGTATTTAATTGGCTTTTAATCCTTTAACCTTATCCAAGTCGATGGTTTACTTTCGCAACCGTATTTCGATACCGAAGTAATGGTGTAATATACCGGCTTGCTTCTTTTTGCGTTTTGCTTTGGAATGAAGCAAATATTTCGTCCGGTAATAAGCGCAATATTTTCGGGGTTATCTATAAGGTTGTTATTATCGTCGAATGTTTGGTAAACAACGTAAAAACGTGGATTTTTAATTGTATCGTCGTTATTTGGCATATCCCAATAAAGGAAGTTACCCTTTTCTGTTTTTTTGTTTCGAAGGTTTATTGGCGCATCAGGTGCATTCTGATTTGTACATTTAAAAGCCAGTGCTTTCGATTTAAACACGCTCTTTTTCATAGCCTCTTCAAATCCCAACGGGTTACGAAACAGGTGCGACGAACTAAAAAACGCTACCCCTTCTATCTCTTCGAGCGAACGGGTAAGGTAGATCTGATTGGCAATTTCGCCGGTTTTCATCCATGATGTGCCGTAGCTTTTTACGCCCGATTTATACAGCGCAATCCCGTTAATTATAGGTATATTTTGGCTGTTGTTCCCCCACCAGTGGCTAAGTTTCTGATAATCGGCCGCTTTAAATCCGATATTCCAATAAATTTGAGGCACTAAATAGTCAAGATAACCACGTTTCAGCCATTCGAGTACATCGGCATTCAGGTCGTCGTAGTTGCGTATTCCTGCCTGAGTATCGCTGCCTCTTTCGTCGTCGGTGCGATTACGCCATACACCAAAGGGGCTCACCCCAAATTGCACCCAGGGTTTTATACTTTTAATAGTTTTATGAAGGTCCGAAACTAATATTTCCACATTTTTTCTGCGCCACGCCTCTTTTTCCGAGGGTTTGTACGTTCCGGGATATTTTTTGAACGAACCATTGTCGTTAAAAACCATACCGGTTTCGGGATACGGGTAAAAGTAGTCGTCGAGGTGAATCCCGTCGATATCGTATCGGCTTACAACTTCGGCAATATCGTCGACAAGGTTTTTTCTTACAGCCGGAATCCCCGGGTCGAGCCACCA
The DNA here is from genome assembly GCA_003249935.1 of Bacteroidota bacterium. Lineage (GTDB taxonomy): Bacteria > Bacteroidota > Bacteroidia > Bacteroidales > UBA5342 > SZUA-561. Next base: position 21,229 of record QKHT01000271.1, on the reverse strand, counting down.
CTTTTTGCCATACTTAACAACATATTCCGGATGAAGCGTGGCAATATTATTGGGAGCTAAAATTTCGCCATCGAAGTTTTTTATACGAAACGGGTTGAACCAGGCATGCAGCGACAAACCCCTTTCGTGACAGGCCTCTAAGGCAAATTGCAAGGGGTCGTATTCCGGTGCCTTTCCCTGTACACCGGTAAGATAACGGGACCATGGCGACAACGAGCTCTTGTAAAATGCATCGCCCATGGGTTTTACCTGAAGAAATACCACGTTTAAATTCAGCGAGCAGGCTTTGTCTAAAATGCGAATAAGATCGGCCTTTTGCACCTCGGCACCGGTACCCTGTTTAGCCGGCCAGTCGATATTGGCTACTGTTGCAATCCATACGCCACGTACTTCGTACTTTGGCGATTTTTGCGTAGGAACCGTAATAGCCGAAGCCTGAAGTATGATAGACCATGCGACAATGGCGCATTTGCTGGTTTTTGAAAAAAAATTATCGAACATCTTAAAACAAAAATAGAAAAGTTTTAATATCCACCGTAAAAATTGTATTCTTGCAATTCATAAATTATTTTCTATGATTGTTATTGCAGATAGTGGTTCAACCAAAACCGCATGGCGATTTATAATGGGTGGCGAAGGAATTTTGAAGAAAAACAGTGCCGGAATGAACCCTGCCTTACTCGATGTTCCCACACTAAGTGCCATTGCCGCCGATGCTTTTGCGCTCGTGCCCGGTCGTATTCCTACTAAAATCTATTTCTACGGTGCCGGGTGTAAAGGTGACACAAATATTACTAAAATAAAACAAGCATTGGCTCCTTTTGTTGGTGTAGCCCCGCTATTTGTCGAAAGCGACATGCTGGGTGCCGCAAGGGCGTTGTGTATGTTTGAACCGGGTATGGTCGCTATTCTTGGAACGGGTTCGAACAGTGCTTTTTACGATGGTAACGAACTCGAAAAAAATGTGCCGCCACTGGGCTATTTACTCGGCGACGAAGGTAGTGCAAAAGAAATAGGCCGGTTTTTATTGGCCGACTACTTCCGGGGTTTAATGCCGGTATCGTTACGCAGTGCATTTGCCAATAAATTTAAACCATCGCAAACCGAAATATTGGCACAAGTCCGGTCGGTAGCCGTTCCGGGGCAATTTATGGGGCAGTTTGCACCTTTTCTCGACGAGTTTCGCGAACACCCCTACTGCCGCGAGCTCATCCGGCAAATTTTCACCTCTTTTATCGAACGTAACCTCTTGTTGTATGCCGAAGCCATGCAGTATCCGGTTCATTTTGCAGGAACCGTAGCCAAAACATTCGAACCCGAAATTACAGCATTATTGAAGTCGCGACATATCGAACCCGGCAATTTTTCGGCTTCCGTTATCGATTTACTTACCGATTATCATCAAAAAAAGATTAGTTAAACACGATGAGTACTACCGAATCCGATTCTCAGCATCATCACTTAGAACAAAAAACAACACACGACATTCTTAATCTCATTCACCTCGAAGATCATAATGTATTGCCCGCAATAGCGGCGGTAATGCCGCAAATTGAGGCATTGGTTGAACAAATTGTACCCCGTATGCAGCAGGGGGGTCGCCTTTTTTATACCGGAGCCGGTACCAGCGGCCGCCTTGGCGTAGTAGATGCCAGCGAAATTCCACCCACATTTGGCGTGGGTCACGGACTCGTGATTGGACTTATTGCCGGTGGCGATGGGGCTATACGCAAAGCTGTGGAGTATGCAGAGGACGACGAGGTACAGGGTTGGTGCGACATCGAAGCGTTTCATCCCACAGTGCACGATACCGTAATTGGCATTGCGGCTTCGGGTCGAACCCCATACGTTATCGGCGCGGTTAAAACAGCTCGCGCAAAGGGTTTGCTTACCGGCTGCATTGTGTGCAACAACCATTCGGCCCTGGCTGCCGAAGTCGATATTGCCATCGAAGCCATCGTAGGCCCCGAATTTGTTACCGGTTCAACCCGAATGAAATCGGGCACCGCCCAAAAACTTATTCTTAATATGATTTCTACCGCCACCATGATACGCCTTGGCAGGGTAAAGGGCAACAAAATGGTGGATATGATGCTTACCAACCATAAATTGGTAGATCGTGGTACCCGCATGATTCAAACGGAAACCGGCCTGCCATACGAAAATGCGAAAAACCTCCTGCTGTTGCATGGTTCGGTACGTGAGGCGATTGAAAACTTTTACAAAAAATAAAAAATCATCGCATTCATAATCAGATTATTGTAAAAATAGGTGCAAAATAAACGGTGTAAATGTTTGCATATTGTTGGTTAAATAGTTAATATTGCACCCACAAAAAAAATGAGGGCCCATAGCTCAGTTGGTTAGCAGCACCTGACTCATAATCAGGGGGTCGTAGGTTCAAGCCCTACTGGGCCCACTCATTCAAAGGCAGTTACAAATTTAGTTTTGTAACTGCCTTTTTTTTACAATTGTCTCATAAACTCTACGAAGTTATTATTTGGATTCGTTTTGGTGGCATCAGATTGAAATGGACATAAACAAAAATAGCCTGCATTGCTGCAAGCTATTTTGTGTGGGCGCTGACGGATTCGAACCGCCGACCCTCTGGGTGTAAACCAGATGCTCTGAACCGACTGAGCTAAGCGCCCGTAGTGCTTTTCGTGTAAAAGCGGTGCAAAGATAGTGCTGTTTTTCAATTTTACAAATGGTTGGTGAAAAATCTTTTCGGCAAAATCAAAATATGCCAAATTTGAAAAATGTGAATAAAAAATAGCCATCCCTATAATAATCTTATATTCAACTTTGTATTTTTGCGCATCATTGTAATAACAGGGTATATTTCCCGAGATTTTTTCTATTTTTGCAACAATTTAAAATTGAGTTTATAAAGATGGGTAGTAAAAGCATTAAGTCGGCACTGATTTCGGTGTACCACAAAGATAATTTGGATTCTATAGTTCTAAAACTTAACCAATTAGGTGTAAACTTAATTAGCACCGGCGGCACTAAAGATTTTATTGAATCGTTAGGTGTACCTGTAACTGCCGTCGAAGAAATTACTTCTTATCCATCTATATTTGGTGGTCGTGTAAAAACATTGCATCCAAAAATTTTAGGTGGCATATTGTATCGTCGCGAAAATGCCGGCGATTTGGATCAGCAGGCGCAGTTCGAAATCCCATCTATCGACCTTGTAATTGTAGATTTGTATCCGTTTGAAGCCACAGTGGCATCTGGCGCATCGGAAGAGGATATTGTAGAAAAGATAGATATTGGTGGTATTTCACTTATCAGGGCTGCTGCCAAAAATTTTAACGACGTAATTATTGTGGCCTCGCAAGCGCAATACGGCGCGTTAGCCGAATTATTGGAAGCTAAAAACGGCGTTTCGGAAATAGAAGACCGTAAATGGTTTGCCGGCAAGGCATTTGGTGTATCGTCGCACTACGATTCAGCAATTTTCAACTACTTTAATAACGAACCGGGCACCGAACGCATTAGCCTTAACGATGGCGAAATTCTCCGTTATGGCGAAAACCCGCACCAAAGCGCAACAGTATATAAGTACAATAATACCAACAGCAATGTGACTTTGGCCAACGCCAAAGTATTGCAGGGCAAAACACTGTCGTACAACAATTTACTCGATGCCGATGCTGCATGGAAAGCCACAAGTGATGCTTTTCACTCGGTAACACATATCCAAAACAAAGTGGCCGTTGCGGTGGTTAAACACCTCAATCCTTGCGGATTGGCCGTGTCGGATAATATTCTTAAATCGCTGGAACTGGCATGGGAAGGCGATCCGATTAGTGCTTATGGTGGCATTATCTGTTTTACCGGTGTGGTGGATGCCGAAATTGCTGCTTGGTTCAAAGACCGTTTTGTAGAAATAATTATAGCAACCGGTTATACTCCCGAGGCACTTGAAATATTTGGCAAAAAGAAAAACCTTCGACTCCTCGAAACACCGGTAAAACCCGAAATTACTAAAGAAAAATTGTTCCGTTCCATTAGTGGTGGTTTTTTGGTTCAGGACGAAGACGAAGGTGTGGATAGCGAATTTAAAAACGTAACATCAGCACAGTTTGCAGAAACTAAAATGCAATTGGCCAAATTTGGTATCACAGCATGCAAACACCTCAAAAGCAACGCCATAGCCATAGTTACCGAAAACAGCGATGGTTCATTCTGGCTTACAGGCGCAGGCATGGGTCAACCCAACCGCCTCGATAGCCTCCGCGCACTCACTATGCCTCGGTTCAACCTTAAAAAAGGCATTAAAATTAGCGACTCGGTGCTGGTATCCGATGCTTTTTTCCCATTTCGTGATAGCATCGAAGCCGCCAACGAATACGGAGTAAAGTATATTGTTGAACCGGGTGGCAGCATCCGCGACGAAGATGTAATTTCGGCCTGCAACGAATTAGGTATTGCCATGTTATTTACTGGAAAAAGACATTTTAAACATTAAAATAAAAATATTATGGGGTTATTCTCTTTCACGCAAGAACTTGCGATTGACCTTGGTACCGCAAATACAATTATCATTCATAACGATAAAATGGTTGTCGATGAACCCTCGGTAGTGGCACTCGACCGCAGGACTGACAAACTGATAGCTGTTGGCGAAAAAGCGCGCCAGATGCACGGTAAAACACACGATAATATCCGTACTATTCACCCGCTTCGCGATGGGGTAATTGCCGACTTCTATGCGGCAGAGCAGATGTTGATGGGTTTTATCCGTATGATAAACAAAAAACCCAGAATGTTTCCGCCGTCGTTAAAAATGGTAGTTTGCATTCCTTCGGGAAGCACCGAAGTTGAAATTCGTGCGGTACGCGACTCTTCGGAACATGCCGGTGGTCGTGAGGTTTATCTTATTTTTGAACCAATGGCAGCCGCTTTGGGTATGGGCTTCGACGTAGAAGCACCCGAGGGCCATATGATTGTAGATATAGGTGGCGGTACTACCGAAATTGCTGTAATATCGCTGGGTGGCATTGTCGCCAACAAATCAATCCGTATTGCAGGTAACGACCTTACTCAGGATATTATGGAGTATATGCGTCGCCAGCACAATATAAAAATTGGCGAACGTACCGCTGAGCAAATCAAAATTCATGTTGGTTCGGCCCTTACCGAACTCGAAGAGCCACCAGCAGATTTTATTGTGCATGGGCCTAACGCAATGACCGCATTGCCGATGGAAATTCCGGTGTCGTACCAGGAAATTGCACACTGTCTCGAAAAAACACTTTCGAAAATTGAAGCCGCCGTATTGAGTGCTTTGGAACAAACTCCACCCGAATTGTATGCCGATGTGGTTCACAAAGGTATTTTCCTTGCTGGTGGTGGTGCGTTACTTCGTGGTTTGGACAAGCGGTTAACCGACAAAATTAATATCCAGTTTAAAATAGCCGAAGATCCATTGCACGCGGTGGCACGTGGTACCGGTGTAGCATTGAAGAACGTAGATAAGTTTCCGTTCCTTCTTCGCTAATATTTTTTAATGCCTGATATTGCCTGAGTACTTCGTTTTGGAAGGACACAGGTAATATTGGGTTTTTCTTTTTTTTATAGGTACACTTAATATGTGGGGATTTCTTCATTTTCTTCAACGTACTTACCACTATCTGTTGTTTATAGTGTTGCAAGTAACTGCTTTTATGTTATTGGTGTCGAAAAATCCATACCAAAGGGCCGAGTTTTTGAGTACCGGTGTAGCCATAAGTGGCGGACTGTATAGTTTTACCTCAACCTTTACGCAAGCCTTTGTTTACAAAGATGCCAACGAGAAGTTGGCGGCCGAAAACGTTATGCTGAAAAACATGCTGGCTGGCAAAACCAAATTAAACTTACCCTCTTTCCCTTATAGCGATACCCTCGAATTGGCTACTTATAGGTATAGTTATGCCAAAGTAGTAAACAACTCGGTGAATAAGCTTGGTAACGCTATTACGCTTAATAAAGGCTTGGCGCAAGGGATGCGTGTTGGTTTGGGGGTTGTTTCGAGCCATGGTGTTGTGGGGGTTATAAAAGGCGTAAGCAGTAACTATTCGGTTGTGTTGCCAATTATAAACTCACAAATGCGTATTTCGTCCAAGCTAAAGCATACCGGTTATTTTGGTTCGTTGTACTGGGATGGCCGAGACTATCGAAAAGCACACCTCGAAGGCATTGAGCATTACGTTCAGATTTCGGTTGGCGACACAGTGGTAACATCGGGTTATGGCACCATTTTTCCCGAAGGGATGCTGATTGGTACAGTAGATAAGTTGGATTTAAGTGCTGATGGCGCATTTTACGATATTGTGGTTAATTTGTCTACCAACTACAAAAAACTGTCGTATGTAGAGGTCATTTCTAATATTAATGCCGGCGAACAGGCCAAAACAGAGGGAGAACAAACTACAAATGAATAGATTTTTGATGAAATACCCGTTAATGGTTGTACTGTTTATCGGGTTGCAGGTGTTTATTCTTAACAATATTCAAATTGCCGGATTTGTAAATCCATACCTATATATTTATTTAATTCTTTGCTTGCCTGTAAACGCACCCAAATGGTTAGTGCTTTCATTGGGTTTTGGGGTCGGAACCGCAATCGACTATCTCACCGCTACACCGGGTTTGCATGCTTCGGCTACGGTATTTATTGCCTTTGTGCGCCTTATCTTACTGCCCATGCTCTTGCCCTTGTCCCGAACCGAAGACGAAAACTGGCCTACGGTAAAGTACTTTGGCTGGAGTTGGTTTTTACGGTATATTGTAATATTTACCTTGTTGCACCATACCTTACTGTTCATGCTCGAAGCCTTTTCTTTTAAACTCTTTTGGTTCACCGCTATAAAAATTGTGGCAAGCACCATCTTTACACTGCTGCTTTTGGTTTTTACCCAACGTATACAGTATTCGTCGGAGGATAGGATGTGAAGAAGGATTTTTTTAAAGAGCGACGCATTGTGCTTAATGGGTTAATTGTAGGGTTAACGGCCATTTTTATACTTCGTCTCCTATATCTTCAGGTTATCGACGATTCGGCCAAACTTGCTGCCGATAATAATGCCGTGCGCGCTACAACCATTTATCCGGCCCGGGGTAATATTTTCGACCGTTATGGCGATGTATTGGTATTTAATAAGGCGGCTTACGACCTTATGGTGGTGCCGATAAAAACAAAGGCTTTTGATACCACCGATTTGTGTGTGACCCTCGATCTCGATCGTGATTTTCTGCGTTCGCAACTTAAAAAGGCCCGCCAGTATTCGCGTCATTTACCCACAGTGGTTGTCGACCAGTTATCGCCGGTCGATTTTGCACGGTTACAGGAAAAATTATTCCGCTTTCCCGGCTTTTTTATCAGGCCACGAACCATGCGGGCTTATAAATATCCGGCCGGCGGCCATGTTTTGGGCTATGTTAGTGAGGTTAACGAAAAGGACATGGAACGCGACCCTTATTATACACGTGGCGACTATATAGGCACTACGGGGCTCGAAAAACAGTACGAAAAACTATTGCGCGGGCAAAAAGGCGTAAAAAAAATATTGGTCGATGCTTTGGGCCGCGAGCAAGGTTCATTTCGAAATGGTATAATGGATATTGAACCTGAACCGGGCATAGACCTTTATAGTACGCTCGACGGCAAACTTCAGCAATATGCCGAAAAGTTGATGCATGGAAAAATCGGTAGTATTGTGGCTATTGAACCATCAACAGGCGAAGTGCTGCTTATGGTTTCCGGGCCTACTTACAATCCGGGCGACCTTATTGGACGATCCCGTGGAAAAACATTCTCGAAACTTTTGTTAGATAGCTTGCGGCCATTAAACAACCGCGCCATGTCCGGTACATATCCACCCGGTTCAACCTTTAAACCCATGCAGGCACTTATTGGTTTGCAAACCGGTGTACTCAACGAAAATGTCTACTTCTCGTGCCAGGGGCCGGGTTCAAGCCCCATAAAATGTACACACAACCACCAGACACCGTTAAGTGTAGTCAATGCGATTGCGCAATCGTGTAATCCGTTTTTTTGGCAAACATACCGGCAGGTGCTCGAAGGGCCGGGGTCGGGTGGTGTGCGAAAAGGGTATCAGACATGGTACGACGATATTCGAAGTCTTGGTTTCGGTCAAAAATTGGGTATCGATATGCCCAACGAAAAATCGGGTAGTATACCCTCGGTTCAACTTTACGACAAATGGTATAATAACCGTTGGAATGCATTAACCGTAAGGTCAAATGCCATTGGACAGGGCGAGGTATTGGTAACGCCGTTACAATTGGCCAATGAGGTAGCCGTTGTGGCAAACCGGGGTTATTACGTTACGCCACACCTTGTTAGAGCTGTTCGCAGCGATACTGCCCAACTGCCGGAATATGTAAAACATGTGTCGAAAATCGAAGGCCGACACTTTGGACTGGTTGTGCAGGGTATGGCCGAGGTGTATGTTAGTGGCACTGCACGCCGGTATGCCAATAAAACTTTTACTATTGGCGGTAAGACCGGTACTGTACAAAACTCCGGCAAGGACCACTCGCTGTTTGTGGGTTTCGCTCCGGTGGATACCCCTAAAATTGCCATCAGTGTGGTGGTAGAAAATGCCGGTTTTGGCTCAACATGGGCAGCACCAATTGCAACGCTGCTTATGGAAAAATATCTGCTCGATACCATTCCAAAGGAGCATCTTTTAATTGAAGAAAGTATTATAAACGGAAATTTAACAGGTGAAAAGGAAGATTAATATATTGGAAAGCATCGACAAGCCGGTGTTATTCATTTATCTGGTGCTTGTTTTTATGGGTTGGATTAGTATTTATGCCGCCGGGTTTAGTGCCGAATCGGGTGCTATCACCGACTTTTCTACCCAAAATGGCAAACAGCTTATATGGATTGGATTGGCGTTTTTTATTGCTGTATTTATAATGTTTATCGACTATAGAGTCATCGAATTTTTTGGTTGGATGATTTATCCTGTGATGATTTTTTTACTGGTTGTGGTGCTGTTGTTCGGCACCGAGGTTAAGGGGAATAAATCGTGGATTGACCTTGGAGGCTTTCGTTTACAGCCGGCCGAATTTACTAAGGTGGCCACTGCCTTGGTGTTGGCCAAGGTTTTGGGGCAAACCACACTCGACCTTACAAAATTTAAAGACCTGTTGATTACAGCATTAGTCATCATGTTGCCAATGGCAATTATTCTGTTGCAAAACGATACAGGTTCGGCCCTTTGTTATTTGGGGTTTGTATTCGTGTTTTACCGCGAAGGCATGTCGCCATATTTTCTTATTGCTGCCATATTAATGGTTATATTCTTTGTTATATCTATGATTTTGGGCCAGAATGCTGTAATGATAATTATAGCTGCAATACCGCTTGTTCTGGTGTATTTGCAACGAAGCTGGTTCGACGTAAAAATAATAGGTTACTCCGGTGCATTGATATTGCTGCTGTATTTTTGGCAAACCTTTTTTGGAGGTCCGGTAATCGACTTCGAAGCTTTGCTGCTTATTTACAATGCAGTACTGGTCGTTTATATTGTTGTACGTCATTTTCTTCTTAAAATTACCGACGGCTTAATTATTGGTACCATTATGCTGGCTTCTGTACTCTATACGTTTTCGGTAAACTACATTATGAACAGTGTTCTCGAAAAACACCAGCGCGAACGCATAGAAGTTCTGCTTGGACAGCGCGACGACCCATTGGGGGCAGGATATAACGTAACGCAATCGAAAATAGCCATTGGCTCCGGGGGCATATTTGGCAAAGGTTTCTTAAATGGAACACAAACCAAATACGATTTTGTACCCGAACAAACCACCGACTTTATTTATTGCACCATTGGCGAAGAATGGGGATTTCTGGGTTCGGCCCTCGTATTGAGCTTGTTTGCATTTATGATTGTGCGTATTATGAAGCTTTCGGAAGAGCAAACATCACCTTTTGCCCGTATTTATGGCTATTGTGTGGCTTCTATTTTGTTTATTCATTTTGGAATAAATATTGCCATGACCATGGGGTTGGCACCTGTAATCGGTATTCCATTACCATTTTTTAGTTACGGGGGCTCATCGTTGTGGGGGTTTACCATTATGTTGTTTATATTTTTACGACTCGATGCCTCTAAAAAGGAATCGTTGGTTTAACGTATTTTTTGCTAAGGCCAAAACTCCAGCGCAACAATATATTCGCTTCGCGAATTGGCGTAATTTCGGCATTATAATCGCGCATTCCATATGTGGTACGTAAATAAATGGCCAAGCCCGAATTTGTTTTCCAACGGATATTTGACGATACAATTTGTCCTTCGCCAAACATGGCCGGAGCCGAAAAAGCATACAGCACATCGGGTTGATAGGCGTAAATGCGGGTGTTGTAATCGGGCGAGTAAAACGCTGCATACCTGAACGCTACCGACCATGTATTGGTCAAATTCCGAAAAATAACATCCTGAAATACCATTGTACCGGTTTTGGTTGAACCGCTTTTCGAAAACACCGAAGCTTCCATTCGGGTGCGGCACTCGAATTTTGGCGACATCTGCGACTGTATTTCACAACGTACGCCTGTTTTTTGAGTCTGCGGCGTTTGCTTAATCGCATTCGCTTCAACGGATTCGTCTTCGGCTTTTTGTTTGAACCGCCCCGACAAAATCAAATCGGTGCCGCGAGCAAGGTGATAATCGAACCGGATACGGTGATCGATGCCTGTTGAAGGGGCACTGATGCGGTATTTTGCCGCCGGAAACGAAAACAGATCGGCATATACACTCATAGAAAGGCGCGACGATATGTCGTAATCAACACCCGCATACAAACCTTCTTCGTTACCAGCATCGGAATTTTCGCCAAACGACAACGCGAAAGGCGTATAAAACAGAGCATCGTAATGGCGATATACCAAACACATCGAAAGTCGCGTAGCTGGTCGGGCCGACAATCCGGCCACGCCCGAAAAATGACCTGAGCCGTCGCGGGCCACCTCTCCCCAGAGCGATGTTGGACCCGGGTGCCAGAACCAATCGGCCGATACCATGGTGTTGGTTTTAGGAATGATCCGACCCAAACCCACAGGGTATGTATTCAGCATCACGTCGTTATTGGTTTGTATCGTCAATACATTAACTGCAACATTAGCGTTTTCGGTTCGAACCATAGACCGAATACCATAGCACCACTCGGTAGCTGCACCACGTTTAAGGCGTTGCGATTCAGATAAATGGTATCCCGAATAATCCGTTTCGTTCTGAAATGTGTAACCGGTAAGCGAATCGGACTCAACTTTTGCATCGCGTTTGGCATACGACAGCCATGGCGCAAAGGTAAACATTCCGGTAACCAAATGTGCGCCAATACCGCGCATCGAAGCAGCACCATCGCCCGAGGTAACCTGCTGTAAGGTGCTACCCCGCTTTCGAATGTTGAGTACATCGGTGCTTTTACCCATACCAAAACCCTGCCATGCCAACAAACCCTGTCCGAGTTTTAGTTTAAAATCGCCTGCCACAACCTGTTTAATACAACCTCTTCCATTGTATTGAACCGAAAAGCGAATGCATTCCGGCATATGATTAATGGTGTCGATGAAAAGTTCTCCTGCATCTTTCTCGTACGATAGATTGTACGAAAACCGACCTGCACTTATCTTATTGCGGAACAGCACTCGTGTTGCCACTACCGCTTTACTGTCGGAAAATGATGAAGGAAACCGCCACATCAATGCGCTTTCATTTTTGGGATACGCACTTATGCGCATTTGGGTGGTATCGGTAACTGCAAGGAACCGCGAAAGCAATTGTGCCTTATCGGCCGATATACCGGGGATTGACAACAATTCGTAAATGGTTTTAAAATTGCCCTTTTGGTAGCGGTAGTACAGAATGTTTTCGATATCGTTATCGCTAAGCAGCGGTATTTGTTCCAAATCGGTACGCTGGGCATAGTTGAGGTTTATTGGGCGTGCCTGCAAATGTTGCAACAGGTTGTCTATTTCGTCTTCGTCAAGGGTTGTTTCGTTCTCCGACACTGCTTCTGCAATGTCCGATACCCAACGATTCTCGGCTTCGGTCTGTGCCCCAAGGTTCAGCCAAAAGAGGCTAAACCCTGCTATAATGAGCCAATTAAAACGCATAAGCTACCGAACAATTTGATAGTTTGCCGGGCATGGTAATAAACCTTACCGAATAATCGAGCGTAAACCGACCGACCCGTAGTCCGGTTCCGGCCGAAAGATTTTGAGGTAAAGTGCCATAACCGGTTCGTATAAACCAATTTTTTAGTAGTGTGGCTTCGAGACCAATGGCGGCAGATAAACCAGCATTGCTGTCGATGGTTATGTCGCCCGAGGCCAATATCGTGCCGTTGTGCCAGCCAATGCCCGTTCGAGTAATTCGGGGCAACTTAATGTGAGTATATCGGGCATTATAAGCCGAGCCGGTAGGGTTGTAAACAGAAAAACCAACGGTAAGGTTTTTGTTGGGCAACAACAGTAAGCCGATGTCGCACATTGCCACAGTTTGGGTTGGTTCAGCCACACTAAACTTTGTGGGTAGCATAAGAACCTGCACGCCAAATGCGACTTTTGGCCCCAGCGTTCGGGCATAGCCGATACCAGCCCGCATTTCGTTAAAGCCGGCAGTGCCACTGTAAGCGTAGCTCGAAAACAAGGTGCCGAATGGGGTTTTAATGTTCAGTGCGACGTTTTGGGTGGTTAACTCTTTAAGCATAAACCGGTCGCCATAATCGGCAGCGATACTTCCTTTGTCGATGATGGCCAGCCCTGCGCAGTTATTAAAGCCACTCCAGGCATCGGCCAATGTAACCGAAGCCGATGAGAGCGACATGGCTCTGGCACCAATAGACCCGGGATTTTGCTGCTCGCCTTTTGCCATAAAAAACAAGCATTGCAGGATTAAAATTAGTTTGAGTCTCATAAAATAATATTTCGAAAATGTGTTTAAGCTGAAGCAATGGCAACATACGATACCGAGGCGGGTTTTGCTTTCCAGAGCTCTGATATACAAGCTTCCGCAGTAGCCCCCGTAGTAATTACATCGTCTACTAATAAAACATGTTTATTGGTAAGGTTATTCGTTTCTACCAATTTAAAAATTGACGATACATTCTTCCACCTATCGTATTTACCCTTTTTTGTTTGGGTTTTATTGGCCGAAATGCGTTGGAGTGATTTGGTGTCGAGGGCAATATTGGTTTTGCTTACAATGGCTTTTGCAATAATTTCGCTCTGATTGTATCCGCGTTGCTTTTGCCGACCGGGATGTAGTGGCACCGGCACTACGACATCGATACGATCTAAGGTATGGCACGACTTTAATATACGACTGGTTTGTTCGCCCAGCCATGTGCCGGCATCGTCGCGCGAACGGTACTTTAAGGCATGCAGTAATGCCTGAACATAACCCGATTTTTCGAAATGATAAATGGAAAAGGCTTCTTGTACCGGCACCCGCCCCCAGAATATTTTGCAGATTTTATTATCGGGATCTTTGCAATAGTGGGTTAAAGGTAATGCCGAAATACAGTTGATACACACCGTTTTTTCGCCCCGAACCAAATAATTGTCGCATACTACGCAGGTATTTGGAAAAACAATGTTAAGAAAACACCGGAACAAATCACTAAGGAATCTGTTTTTCATTGGAATAGATTAAATTTGCGAATAAGTTTTTCCAAAATTAAAAATAGTCGATGAAAAAGTCAACATTTTTTTTTGCCGCAATAGCACTTTTATCTTCGTGCAAACCAGCTAATACGGCTAAAAAAACAATTTCAACTTCCATTCAGCCTATACGGTATTTTGTGGAGCAATTGGCCGGTGCCGATGTCGCTGTTACTTCGTTGCTTTCGCCGGGCGACAATCCACATACTTACGAACCAACGCCTGTTCAAATGGCCGCTTTATCCAATAGTACATTGTTTTTTGCAAACGGACAGCTACTCTTTGAAGAGGAGTTTAGGAATATGCTCAAAAGTAGTAACCCTACTGCCAAACTAATTGATTGCTCTAATGGCATTGAACTTCTTGAGGGCACATGCAACGACCACGATTTGCACGGCGACCATGGCCATGCCAATGATCCGCACTACTGGGTTTCGCCTGCAAATGCAAAAAAAATGGTTCAGACCATATCCGCTGCATTAATCGAAAACGGTGTTGCACCGGCCGATTCAGTTTCTGCGCGTGCGCAACGGCTCAACTCAAAACTGGCCGCACTCGATTCGGCCTATAAAATAATGGTGTCAAATGCCAAAAGGTATACGTTTATAGTATACCACCCAACGTTGGACTATATTGCGAGAGCCTATGGATTAACGCAGCTGGCGATCGAAAATAATGGTAAAGACCCTGTTATGAATGAATTAAGCAAGCTTATTTCTGAAGCAAAAGCACAAGGTGTAAAGTATGTGATTGTACAAAAACAGTTCGATCAAACCAATGCCAAAGTTATTTCGCAGGAAACCGGTGGCGGGGTTTTGTACATCAACCCGCTGGGATACGATTATTTTGAAGAAAGTAATACCATTGTGCATCAACTAAATAAAGTGTTAAATGACTGATATTCTGTTGGAAGTGAGCCATTTGGATGCCGGATACGAAGACAAGATTGTGTTGCAAAATGTGAGCATCAGCATAAAGCGAAACGATTTTATAGGTGTAATTGGACCCAATGGCGGCGGTAAAACCACCTTTCTGAAGGTAATAACAGGCGAATTGAAACCATTGAGTGGTAACATCGGGTTTTATAAAAATGGTGAGTTAACGCAAAATATGTCCATTGGTTACATGAGCCAAAAGTCGTTGATTGATCCACGCTTTCCAATTGAGGCAGGTCAGGTGGTGATGTCGGGACTTATCGATGGCAGTAAAACCATATTCCGACCTGGTAAGGCGGCGCGCCTGAAGGTAAAGGACGTGATGGCGCGAATGGGTATAGGGGCATTTTTTCATCGGCCCGTAGCCAATCTTTCCGGTGGTGAATTTCAAAAAGTGCTGTTGGCCAGAGCTGTTGTGTCCGATCCTCAAATTTTGCTATTGGATGAACCGGATACCTATCTCGATGCAACGGCTCAGAATGAGTTTTACCGTTATCTCGAAATACTTAATGAAGATATGGCTATCGTTTTGGTATCGCACGATATTGGCATGATTTCGCCGTTGGTAAAATCCATAGCCTGTATTAACCGCACGCTGCATTATCACCCCGGAAACAAAATATCTGAACAGATACTTGGTGTATACAGTTGTCCGGTAGAGTTAGTTACGCATGGTACCGTTCCTCACCGGGTACTCAAAACGCATCAGAAATAATGGAAAATATATTTTCGATTTTTACACACCAATTTGCCATAAATGCTTTCGCAGGGGCATTGCTTGCAAGCATTGCTTGTGGCATAATAGGAGCCTATGTGGTAGCCAACCGTTTGGTTTTTGTAAGTGGAGGTATATCGCATGCCTCGTTTGGTGGCATTGGTTTTGGCTATTATATTGGTGTGTCGCCACTATTTGCAGGAACCATATTTGCTGTATTTGCAGCACTTGGTATCGAAGTACTGACTTCGAAGTTAAAGTTTAGGTCCGATTCGGCCATTGCCATTTTGTGGTCGGCCGGTATGGCACTGGGGGTATTTTTTATTGCCATTACACCGGGATATGCACCAAATCTTATGACCTATTTGTTTGGGAACATCTTAACCATTACCAATGGAGAACTCGGTGCATTAATGGTATTGGATCTTTTGCTCATTGCTTTCTTTAGTGTTTTTTACTATCCGATACTCTTTCTGTCGTTCGACGAAGGCTTTTTACGTACGCGCAAATTTTCGACAGGTTTGCTTAAATCGGTCATTCTTATTTTTATTGCAGTAGCTATTGTTCTCAACGTTAGGCTATCGGGAATTATACTGGTAATGTCGTTACTTACCATACCACAGGAAACGGCCAATTTGCTCACGTCACGGTTCGATCGGCTCATTTTGCTTTCGGTTTTGTTTTCGTTAGTTGGTTGTTTTATGGGCCTCATTATCTCCTTTTTCATCAATATTCCATCGGGACCGGTAATTGTACTTACTTTGGCTATCATCTATTTTTTAGTCAGATTGTTAAGGGTTTTGTTCAGAAAAGGAAGAATTATACAGGCATAATCTTAGCCATTCAACTTTAAAAAACCGGTTCAACCCCAAATAAAAAAGGCGAATCTGTTTCCAAATTCGCCTTATATTTTGTAGTTCTGAACCATTAAAAAGGCGTATCTACCTTTTTGCCATCTTCGTTAAAGAGCGATGTGGCAGCAAAGTCGGTATGAGATTTTTTAAGGATTTCTTCCATTTCTGCTATGATATCAGGATGTTGTGTTGCAATATTGACTGCTTCGGCCGGATCGGTTGCCAAATCGTATAACTCGATGGTTATTGGATTTTTATGATCGCGAACATTTGATTTAATAAACTTGTAGTTGTCTTTTAAAACGGCCTGAACGCCACCATTTTCGTAAAATTCCCAATAGTAATAGGCACTCTGTTTCTGATTTGCCGTATCGCCCATTAAGGTTGGATAGAATGAGATACCGTCGGTTTCGGGAGTTTTTGCACCAACAATGTCGGCAAACGTAGGCAATACATCCCAAAATACCGACCGCTGGTTCGATACCTTACCTGCCGGCACCTTACCCGGCCAACGTACAATAAAGGGTGTTTTTACACCACCATCCCAAAAATCGCGCTTTTTGCCATGCAAATCGCCATTGCTGTTAAAAAACTCCATAATATGACCACCTTCCTGATGTGGGCCGTTATCGCTGGCAAACATCACAATGGTATTTTCGTCCAGGCCGTCCTCTTTGAGTTTAGCCATTATTTTGGCTACCGAATTGTCGAGATTACGCACCATTGTCGCAAAACCTTTTTCAACTTTTGGCCAGTCTTTATTGGCATATTCGCCAAAGTCAGGCACTTCGAGTCCGTTTGGTGTGGCCTCGTTATTCGCATGCGGGGTATTGTAACACATCATCAAAAAGAATGGTTCCTTTTTGTTTTGGTCGATAAATTTCAATGCTTCATTATCAAACAAAAACGGCGTATATTGTGCCCGGTGCAAACTATCGGCAATACCGGTTCCTTCCGGATAGTTTTTCCATGGATTTTCGCCGTTTACCAATTGCAGTTTGTTCCCCTCTAATACCTCTTTTACACCGTTACGGTACAAAAATTCGGGATAAAGATTGTGTGCATGCCACATGTTGATGTACCCGTAATGAAAATCGAATCCTTTTTTCATCGGATCGTCAGCCGGTGGCGGATGACCAATACCCCATTTGCCGATAATGCCTGTTTTGTATCCCTGCGATTTTACGAGTTTTGCAAGGGTCATCTCCGTGTCCGAAAGTAATTGGTTTGGTGCATTACCCCTTACCGATGCATGTCCTGTATGTTTGCCGGTCATAAGTGCAGCACGCGAAGGACCACAAACCGACGAGCCGGTATAATGGTTGGTGAACCTCATGCCTTCGGCCGCCAATTTGTCGATATTGGGTGTAGTAAGCGTTTGTTGTCCGTAACAACCTAAATCGCCATATCCCATATCGTCTACTAATATGTAAATGATATTGGGTTTTTGTGCTGTTTGCACTTTTTTTGAGGGTTGACATGCAGAAAGGGCCAATAAACCGAAAATGCCCAATCCAACGCCATTGGATAATTGATATTTGTTCATAATAAACATTTGATGTAGAGGGCTAAAGGTAGTAATAATTATATTTTTGTATTTTAAATTTGATGTTAAATATTGAAAAGCATCTTTATTTAAGTGTAAAAACAACACAAAAAGTACTTACAAGCCAAATAACCGGACGATAATAACAATATTCAGATACTGAAAATAGCGGTTCAGGCAAAAAAAGGAGGATGTAAACAACACCCTCCTCCGTTACGTTTTTAAATTTCCTTTGGCAAAATAATCCAGCAAATAAGATAAGCAATAAAACCAGCGCCAAATACAAAAAAGGCCACTGCCCATAATATTCGCATCAAACTTTTATCCAATTCGAAATAGTCGGCTAACCCACCGCAAACACCGCCAATCATGGCATCGGCCGAACGCATTAATCTTTTTGTGCTCATATTTTTTTGTTTTATTGTTTAAAAATAAAAATAAATACAGCCGATTCAAAATTATAATCGGTAAACGGCAGATTTTTTTTGGGTTATTGTATGTTTATGCCGGTTGAACCGCAATAGTCTGTTATTCTGCGTAGAGGTCGATAACTGTTATTTCGGGTGGCATTCCTACTCTCATTGGCAATCCAATTACACCTAACCCACGATTAATATACAAATGCTGATTGCCTTCGGTGTACAATCCTCCCCACCGTTTGTATTTCCACCCTGCCGGGCTGTATTGTTTGCCCGCAATGGTTACACCCATTTGCATACCATGTGTATGACCCGCAAGGGTTAAGTCGGCCGGTACTTTTCCCAACACTTCGGCTTCCCAATGATCGGGGTCGTGGCTCAGTAATAGTAAAAATTTTTGGTTGTCAACGCCTTCGAGGGCTTTGTGCAAATCGCCATATTGCGGAAATGGCGGATGTCCCCAGTTTTCGACACCGGCAAGTACAATACTATCGTTGTCTTTCTGTATCTCAACATGTTCGTTACGAAGCAATTGAAATCCAAAAGCTTCGTGTGTTTTTATCAATGCTTCGAAATTTTGTTGTTTCTTCTGAACCGATTCCCATTGCGTATAGTCGCCATAATCGTGGTTGCCAAGGATCGAAAATTTGCCAATCGTGGCTCTCATACGCGAAAAGGCCGGTGAATAGCCGTTTGTTTCGTCGGCAAAATTGTTAACCAAATCGCCGGTAAAAAGTATGAGGTGTGGATTTAAGTCATTAATAATGTCGGCGGCTTCGTGCATCACGCTGTAATTGCGCATAAAATTGCCGAGATGTATATCCGACACTTGCACAATACGCAACCCATCGAACGATTTTGGTAACCGTTTTACTTTGAGCTTAATGCGTTCTACTTTAAAATTGAGCCGCTCGTAGGCCATGCCGTACAGCATCGAAACAAAAGGGATGGCGGTAATGGCAATACCAATGGTCCCCAAAAACTGCGCTCTCGAAATGCGGTTGGTTTTTATGGGGGCTGCTTTGGGTACAGGCGGGGCAAATTTTTGTATGAACCTAAGCATAAGGCCACTGATGCTGACTAAAGTTCCTACTATTTTGGTGACATAAATTAAGAGGAAGGAATAGAGAAACCAGGTAAATGCACTATACATCGCCGTGGTTTCGGCTAATCGAATGTGAGTCGAAAACCACCAAAAACCAAAAATAACCGAGAGTGTAACAGTCCAATGAAAGGACCACAAAATTTTTCGTGTAAAATGAAATCGTTTTAAAATGAACCGGTTATATCTGAAATACAAATAAAAGTCGACAACAGCTACTACAATAAGCAGCAAAATAAGTGCCGATAAATGAATACGCATATTTTCTTTAATATAATATACAAAAGTATGGTAAGTAATTGATATAAAAGCAATAAATTAGGTTCAATTACGTGTTTTTAACCACATTTGTTCTATTTCGAAACGGAATGGGGGTGTTAAACAAAGCACATAAGCCGAATGGTAGATTTGATTTGTATAATAGATTCGATCCTATGGCTGCACCTCCGGCATTGTGTCGGGTATGGTTAATGGGTTATGGTTAAACCAAGTATATTGTAGTTCGGTAATAATTAGCCACGCATTATTATATTCGGCCGAACCTGTTGTTTCGCCGGGCTAAGGTTATATTCCAACTTTCTACAATTGCACATGTTATGGTGTACGTTGCAGATCAACGCGCTATTTGAGCGGTGCAAGTTCGGGAACTACCGCACGCATCGGGTAGTACTCGTACCGGTTTATTTTGCCAGCCGGATCGTTTTCAATAAAGTCAAGCAATTCCTGTTCGTTAACCACCGCTATAATGCCAAGCCCGTAAATCGCTTTCGGGTCCATTACCGGACCAAAGGCATATACTTTTCCCTCTTTCATTTTTTCGTTCCAATACTGCACATGCGCCATCATTACGGCACGCTCACTGTCACTCATTGTTATTGCAAAATCGGGTCGCAAGGGTTTTAAATACACTGCATAAAACTGTTTTTCCATATCCCTATCTTTTAACCTGTTTTAAACGCTAAATATAAGTTTAAAAGTTTACAAAGCAAGCAAAACCCAATAACGATCCCCGAGGAACCACATTTAAAATTATTTACCACGAAAATCGCTAAAAACACGGAATGAAAATTTTTATTGCAAATATATTTTGGTATCATGCCGACGCAATACAAAATACCACGCAGGCGGACTATATTGTTGATGCAATTGAGATAATAGAATTTTACACACGTCTTTGACGCATGATTTTTCGTGTATTTTGTGGTCGAAAAGAAATATTTTGGAGGTTCAAAAAGTTAAATGCGTTTGCTCTGGATAAAGGGAAAACAGTTTCCTGAAACCGGCGTAAGTGTTGGTATGATCGTCTTTATGCTTAGCCGCAATTTTCGTCTTCTCCATTCTACGGCCGAGTGCTTGGCTGCAATTTTCGTCTTCGCCATCCGATGGCCGAGAGCTTGGCTGCAATTTTCGTCTTCGCTATCCGATGGCCGAGATCTTAGCCGCAATTTTTGACTCCGCCATCCGATGGCCGAGAGCTTGGCTGCAATTTTCGCCTCCGCCATCCGATGGCCGAGAGCTTGGCTGCAATTTTCGTCTTCGCTATCCGATGGCCGAGATCTTAGCCGCAATTTTTGACTCCGCCATTCATTTTAGCAAGAACTCAGAATAAAATAAGTAACAAAACGGTCAACATTATTCAGGCATTCATTTATAGCACGGTATAAAAACGAGCAAGCACCTTGGAAACCCAAAGTGCTTGCTTGTAGCGGGAGCAGGATTCTTCCGAAGGAATCCCTTACGGGAGAACCCTACACGACCTTTACAAAAACATACTGTATAAAAACAAATGTAATTAGTAATTTTATTTCCTCATATTTTCGCAATTAAAAATCGCCATTAAATGTGAAACAAAAAAAAGAGTCTCCATTTTTGTGTAAACCAACACACAAAATAATGAGGACTCCTACACAACACTTAAAAAAAGCATTTATGTGGTACAAAGTTAAAGAATTACATTCACAAGGA
>QKHT01000025.1 GCA_003249935.1 Bacteroidota bacterium | reverse complement strand
ATTAGCAACACAAAAGTCGACAGGGCAAGTATGTTTTATTGCGCTCGATTGTTATTGGGGTGCTCCCATTTCGGGAAGAACCGATAGTGGCGATTGTTTTAAAATTTGGGCAACAGCCAAAAGTAATATTACTGGCAAAATGTTTCTTCAAGGAGGGCGTTTTGGACGTTGGGATGTAAATAGAGAAATGCAGAAAATAGATAAGGTAGGGGAATATGATTTGTATTACCTTGAATTAGGTTCGATGTATGATTTTCCCAACGAATTTGTGATCCGATTTGACGAGAAAAGTGGCAATTCGTATTACGACAATAACAATTATCGCAATTATTTGGTTACACCATACGCTTATCGAAGTGTTTCCGCGATTGATAATGGCGAGGTGGTATTTGATTTGAAAGAGATACATACTACACAATTGTATGCCGTAAAAAAAGCAATCACGGCGGTCAAATCATCAAAAAAAATGAGCGTAGTATCTTAAGTTTAAAGCCCCATGTTATGAAAAGGTTATAGCATGGGGCTTTCTTTTTTGCTGTGCGTTTCGGGCTAGTGTGGCATTGCCAGTGTGAGGGATAGTAGTGGAAAGCCCACAGGCGCATGGGGTATTGGTTGGATTTTAGGGACTTTGTTTTGCGCCGCGGACTTGTAGCGGATAGCACGACCCCGCTTTTGGGTTTTGTAAGGTAAAAATGGCTTTTGTTGTTTTTTGAAGCGTTGTTGGCGGGGGCACACCCAAATGGTATTAACCCAATTTGCAGCTATACTGAAGAAAAATGTTGTTTTTCAGTATCGAGTTCAGATTTGTGTACTACGGATTTTTTCTTTACAAAAGGTGCGTATTTGTACTTTAGGGCATCATAAAGTTTTCGTACGTTTTGATTAGGCTCGGAGCATCGGCGTATCATTATTATTTCGTCTTGTACATTTTGTGCTGTTGTGGTTACCGCTTTTTGAGTATTCATGATGCGAACAATCTCCTTCCACCCACTATGGATTCCTTTTGTTTTTAGTTGATATCGAACAGTATTGACTAACCAGTATGCCAACAGCCCAAGGTGTAGATGAGCCATCGTGTTCTCATCTTTTTGATGATAGATTGGGCGCAAGTCAAGGTCGGTTTTGAGTACTCTAAAGGTTGATTCTATTTCGCGTATAAGATTGTAAAACTGCCACAAAATGGCTTCATTAGTAGCGTCGAGCGAAGTACGTAGAAAATAGACTCCGCTTCGAGCATTGATGTCCACTCCCTCTTTTATTTTCCATTTTATTGAAGTAACCGTTCTCTTTTTTTCTTGCAAAGTTTCCTTCGACTTCTTTTTTGCGGCAACGACAATTTCTTCATTTACTTCATGTTCGATATCAAAATAGCGTTGAATAGAAGGATATTTTTGTTTGAGTCGTCCGATGCGTTCGTACACCTTATCTTCCTGTTTCACCCCTCCTTTTTTGGTCAAACTATCGGATATTTTTTGCATCCCCTCTTCAAATCGCAACTGAAACTGCTCGTTCATGGATCGTTCTTTCACCTCTTTAGTGTGGCTCTCTACCTTGAGGTAATAATCGGTGTTGCGGTCTGATTCGACACGACAAAGATCTATTTTCTGTTTTTTATTGTCGGTTACCGAAACAATTTCGGCACTTGCCGCGATGCTGTAATTTTTTAAACTTGTGTGACTAACGCATAGATAATCATAGCCTTTGTCTTTTATCATCGCTAAATTATCATCGGTGGCAATGCCGGCATCGATGACCACAAGTGCTTTCTTTGCCGAGGTCGATGTTTTGATTCTCAGGTTATTGATCATTCCTTCCAATGTTTTTGGATCGGACATATTTCCTTGCAAAACCGAGGAATACTTGATAAAGCCTTCGGGATTGACAACCAACGCCAGAACAACAAGTTTTGCATCGCTCCGTTTTTCTTTGCTGCGACCAAATTGAGCCAATTGACTTCCTTCTTTTCGTCCTTCGAAATAGGTGTTTGTAAGATCGTAGAGCATTATTTTATCCTCAATATCGAACAATTCTGTTGTGCGAACTGAAAGATGTTGCTCAAGTGCTTCTTTTTCGCCATACAATTTTTTTGATATCCGGTACAGTTGATCTTTCGTTACCTTATCCATGTTATAGCCTGTAACTTCGCATACCGACGAGTTTTCCTTCATCCATCGTGCGGTTTCTAACTCCGATGCCGGGTATACTGCTCTGGCAATAATATGACTTTGTGCTAGTCGGATATCATCACCGCTCCAACCTTGCTGTTCAAGAAACGAAGCTATTTGCAGCTGCTGCATAGCCTGATACGTCATCCATTCGGAACCAATCTCTTTAATATCTTTATTGCGGATGCTGTTAATATCGATCGTGTGCAGATCTTTACCATTTGCAGAGGGTTGCTTATCTTGTTTATTTACAACCACATCGATGCGCTTTTCAGAAACCATTCGTTTGTAAAATTCTTCAACATAATGGATTACCATTGCGTCTTCGGTATATGGAATAGCGAATAATGGCTTAGCAGGATTATTTACTTTTTCGGTAAGAATCTTCTGTATTAGATTTAACTGGTCAGTATTGAGTGCATCCAAATATCCGGCATTCAAAATGGTTCGATGGTGTACTCGACCCTCGCTATTGCGATAGCTTTCCACTAAACGGTAATAACCCGAATAGACTCCCGTTTCGGGATTGGTGCGCATGGATACCTTGAAATACATGCTTACAAAGAAAATATGTAATTCACTGATATACAATACCCCCTTAGGGACTACAAATGAAATTCTAAAAATACATAAATTGAATATCAGTCGATTATAAAATCAAATTGCCTAAAACAGTCAATTTTGACCGAAAAAAAACTTGATTTTGACCCTATTTTTGTGAATTTTAAGCTGTGAAGCTGCAAGTTGGGTTAAGTAGGTACCACACCATGCCGGCATCGGATACATCGGCGCCTTTGCCGCTTGGGTGAAATTGCATTCTACTGTACAACCATTTAATATTAGGATCGGCATGGTCGCGCATCCAATAAAATGGGGTAAAGTCGGTGCCTGCACACCATAGTACATTAGGAAGATCGCACGCATTCTGATCTTTTATTTTTTTGTACTGTATAC
>QKHT01000163.1 GCA_003249935.1 Bacteroidota bacterium | reverse complement strand
ATCGAAAACCATCTGGTTCAGCCGGAAAAGATGGTAAACATAAGCCGGTTCAACAAAAAATAAGAACTACTATCGTTTGGGCGAATTAAGTGCCTTAACAGCAGCAAGTTGAAATCGAAGAGCCGAATAAGTAGCTCCGGAAACGGCCTGAATTTTTCTTACATCCTGCAATTTTAAAAGTTGTTGTTCGTAATTGGTAAACGTTTCTAAAGGCGAGGAGCCTTTTTGGTGTCGCTCCATTGCAATACAATATTCGGGCATCGACCGCTTGGAAATACCGGCAGTATCTGTTTCGTTGTATTCTACGGCTACGATGCGTTGGTCGACAATGCGTATTTGTATGGTATGAAAAAAACCAAAATCGTCGTGTTCGGATACGGCCATATAAAGTCCATTAGCAAGGTTTTTCGGTTTTGTAACCGGTTCAAAATCAAACACAAAGTTTTTAAATGCTTTTTTAGCATCCTTAATATCGCTCCGTTCAATCACAAAATGGAGCTGGTAAATTAGCATGTCGATAACTTGTTTATTCTGACCATATACTACGGATACAAAAAACATTGGGAACAGGAATTTCGCGATTAAAATTAACGGGAATTTCATATTTTATCCGGAGTATTAATTGTTAACATTTCTTTTAGAACAACCAAAATACAAAGAAAGTTCAGTTAGATATAGACAGAAAAAAAGGCTGTTTCGGAAAGAAACAGCCCTTTATCACAGAAAAATTTCGTGAATTATTTTTTAAGAGTATCCTGAACCATGTCGTTAGGCACCATTTCTTCTTTAAAAGTATAGGCACCGGTTTTTGGCGATTTTTCCATTTTGATAACCTTCGTAAAGGTACGGCCTTCGCCCTTCTGAATTTTTGCTACTACTTTCTTTGCCATAGCTTAAATTATTTAATTTCTTTATGTACTGTTACTTTTTTAAGAATACGATTGTATTTTTTCAACTCAATACGTTCTGGTGTATTCTTACGATTTTTAGTAGTCACGTAACGCGATGTCCCTGGTACGCCGCTTGTTTTATGCTCTGTGCATTCGAGGATTACCTGAATCCTGTTTCCTTTTTTTGCCATAGTGTATTTCCTCCTTACTAAATTTCAGAAATTAAACCCTCTTTTTGAGCACGTTTAATAGCAACGGCCAAACCGATTTTGTTGATGGTTCTTAAACCATTTGCTGACACTCGCAATCGTATCCAACGATCTTCTTCCGGCAGATAAAATCTTTTATAAAAAAGATTGATATCGAAGGTCCTTTTAGTTTTGGCGTTTGAGTGGGATACGTTGTTGCCCACGCTTGCCTTCTTGCCGGTTATTTGACAAATTTTCGACATTATTTTTTAGTTTTAATTCACGTTTTTCAAACAGTGTGCAAAGTAAGTGCTTTTTATTATCATAACCAAACTATTACAGTTTTTTTTTCGGTTTGAACCGGTTTTTGTTGGCCACAACGACCCCTCTATATTTCGTTGTGTTTAATAGCGGTAATCAACATTGCGATGGCCGTACGCGAAGTACGCTCAATATTTTTCATCCGGTCGGTGCCAAATGAAAACTGACGAGCAATACCATTACGTTTATTGGCCACTGCAATCCACACTGTACCAACGGGTTTATCATCCGTTCCGCCATCGGGTCCGGCAATGCCACTCGTCGAAATTGCGACATCTGCACCAAATTTGGCCAGTGCGCCTTTCGCCATTTCTGTAACCACTTGTTCAGATACAGCACCATTGTCGGCGATTATTTCCGCAGGCACGCCGAGCAAATCGGCCTTTGCCTGATTACTGTAAGCCACTACCCCACCCTTAAAATAACGGCTACAACCGGGTATTGCGGTAATCATGGAGGCAATAGTTCCACCACTACAGCTTTCGGCCACTGCAACGGTAAGGTTCAGTCCCAGTAAAACCTCGCCAAGAGCTGCCTCTATCGATTGCGCACTTTCTGAAATGATGGCCGAACCAAGTATCGAACGCAATTCGGGCAACAATGCATCGATGGTTTTTACGGCTGAACCCTCGTCGCTGCTTGTGGTCGATAGTCGCAACCTTACAACGCCGGGTGTGGGCAGATAAGCTAAGGAAACACTTTCGGGCAGATGGTTTTCCCATTCGGTCAGCATTTCGGCCAATCGCGATTCGGGTATTCCGCCAACAATTACCGTTTTGTGATAGATATAAGGTAAAGAAAACTGCTTTTGAATGGCCGGTAAAACCGACTCTTCCATAGCGGCTTTCATTTCGAAAGGCACACCGGGCAACGAAACCACAATTTTACCATTATGGTTGAACCACATAATGGGCGCCGTTCCCATTCGGTTCT
>QKHT01000192.1 GCA_003249935.1 Bacteroidota bacterium | reverse complement strand
CCCCAGGTAATTCCACGCCCATCTTTGGTGTTGGTAAAGGCATCCGGCACATAGGGAGCTGCCGCATACGGCATCAGTTCGGTAATAGAAGCGATTTTAAAGTTTACCCAATCGTTGGCATACTGAATAGTATTGTGCTCCGGCCCATCTTTATAAACCAACGCGGCAATACCTTCTTTAAAAGGGAATAACGATGTTTCGTGTCCTGAAGTAATTACCGGGTTTAGTGGATTTTTAGTGAATGGCCCGAGTGGATTATCGGCAATGGCCAATCTTTGCATGCGCACCAAATCGGGTTTTTCGCCAAAGTCGGATTTATAATAAATGTAGATCTTTCCATCATGAACCAGCGGATACGGGTCATGGATGGAATACTGATCCCACTCGTCTTTTGCACCGTTCGGGATCACTATTTTATGGGTTGGAGTCCAAGGACCGTCTGGCGAATTGGCCCACGACACCGTTACCGGACAATCGTCACCACGCATTCCGGTTGGCTGCATAAATCCCTGATGGTACAGGTAATGATCTGTTCCTAATGGTCTCATTTATTGCTAATAATAGTTACTTTTTTAATTGGCTGCAAATTAAAAAATTAACGGGTTACCAAACTTTCATTTTTGAACAATTTCCTTTGTATTTGAACACCTTTGAATTTGTAGATAAAAAATATAGTTATTTTTATCGTTATAATTATTGATGAAATCTATCACACGGTTTGTGATAATATTTTATTCCTTTCAATCGAAAGATTTATGGTTAAAAATATCGTATTATTATTGTTTTACTCTGTTTCAGTGGCTGTTTTAGGGGTAAACTCAAAGTGGTTCACTGTAAATAATGGGCTTTCTATAAACGAAACGACTTGCTTGTTTCAGGATTCCCAAATGCAATATTTGTGGATTGGTACACAAAATGGCTTGAACCGGTTTAATGGCCACGATTTTAAATCGATATATATTCAGAGAAAGAATTCTCGTGCTAATAGTTTTATAAATGATTTGGCCGAAGATGGGCATAACAATTTATGGATTGCTACTAATTCCGGGCTGGCATGTTACAATTATCATAACGATACATGGGTCACTTTGCCGTCTGGTCTGGATACAGGATTGTTTCGAATTGTTTGCAAGCTTAACGATTCAATTGTGGTTGGTGTAAAAGATCGAAGTACTTTGGTTGTAATTAACGTAAATAATGATTCCGATAGTTATGTTTTGGATTTGATCGATTTGGTGCAGATAAACGATGTATGTTCTGTAAATCGCGAATTTCTTATCTCTTCGGCCAATGGGCTTTATTCTTATAATCATGCCAGCAAAAAGGTCGTATTAATAGACAGAAGATCCATGAAAAGTTATGGACGTATGGTCTATTTTGAAAATGATGCTGCGTTGTGGTTTAAAAATGGTGGAAAATGGTTTCGAGTTCCTGTTGTGGGTGGCGATTTTCGATTGAAGGATGCCGAAGTGCTTAATGGGCTAAGTAATCTCTCGGGTACAAATATCCCTCGAATCGACGACGTGGCATTTGATGGCAAAACATATTGGTTCGCCAGCGAAAATGGTTTGTTGGCTATGGATAAATTTTCGCACAAAATAGTTAGAGATTCTGTACTTAATGGATTTTCTGATATCTCAATCAATAATTTGCTGTTCGATAATTCCGGTAATTTGTGGTGTGGTACCTGGCAATCGGGTATTTGTAAAATTGCCGACAACGCTTGTGTATTTAATACTTATCATAAATCGACTGTTTCCGGTGTCGGTTTGCCCTCACGTCTTGTGAGGGGTTTTTTGCAATTAGATGATCATAATGTGGCTGTGGCTACCGAAACAACAGGGCTGGTTGTTTTTAATACTGCCACTGGTGCTTTTAGTTCAGCCGAAACTAAATTTGGCACTTTTGCAGTGGCCGGGAATGTAATGCATGTGATTAAACGTGATTGGAAAGGGCGCATTTGGGCAGGATATCATAAGGATTGGTTTAATGTGATTTATGGTCCCGGAAAAGAAGGTGTTAATGCACAGATCAGGCAAATTAGAACTCGACTTCGATACCCTGGGTGTAACGATTTGCTTATAGATGAGGTTCATAAAAAAATATTTATTGCCACAGGTAATGAAGTATTAATGTACGATGATGCAAAAGGTGAGTTTTCAAATTTTGCAACATTGCATAATCCGGTTTCTGCACTCTTCCTTGGTTCAGATCAAAACCTTTGGATTGGAACCCGTTTAGGTATTGAAATTAGGAATATAGTTACTGATAAGCCCGATAACACCTTGATGACAGAATTAGCTAAAAGTAATTTGTCTGGTTCGAAAATTGCCTCTATTGTGGCCGATTCTAAAGGAAATGTATGGGTTGGAACCTATGGCGATGGGTTGTATGTGTTCGATAAAATATTGCGAACATTTAAGTGTGTTGAACCACCGCTACACCTTTGTTTTAAGGTGGTTTATAGTATTGTGGAAGATAATGCAGGCCTTATGTGGTTTGGTACAAATAATGGTTTGTTTGTTTATAATCCCTTCGTTAATGCTTTCAAGCGATTTGGAATAGAAGATGGAATACAGGATAATCAGTTTAACTATAATTCGGTGCTTAAACTGGCCGATGGGGCTCTTTTTTTTGGTGGAATAAGTGGATTTACCTGGTTTTATCCTAATCGTATCGAAAATTTGCCCAAATTGGCCACCCCCAGGTTTTCGGGTATGGTTGTTGGGAGTCAAAATATACCGATCTACAAACAGGGGGTTTTACAGCCAAAAGTAAAGGTGCCATTTACAAGTAATAGTTTTGAAATCTCTTTTTTCTCACCGGATTTTACGTCGTCCGATAATTTTGTGTATGCCTATAAATTAGTAGGGTATTCTAACCGTATGCAATACTGTTTGCCCAATATGCCGGTGGCGATTTTTACGAATGTTCCACCTGGTAAATACCGACTCGAAGTGATGGTTACACGCCCTAATTCCGATTGGTCTGAACTGGCCGTAAGTCCCGAAATAGTGGTTTTGCCACCTTGGTATCGTACTACATTCGCCTATCTTATCTATTTGTTGCTTATTGTGTCGGGTATTATTTTTTCGAACCGGCTTACCAAGCAACAGGCCAATTATAAAAATTCGTTGGAAATAGCACGGCTCGAAAAGGAAAAATCAGAGGAAGTGAGTGGGGCTAAACTAAGTTTTTTTACCGAAATAGCCCACGAAATTCGCACCCCTTTAACGCTTATCGTGGGTCCGTTAAACGATCTGCTGTCTACACGTAAATTTGATGACCAGCTTAAAAAATCATTGCAGCTTATGCATAAAAGTGCGCATAATTTACTGCTGCTAATGGATGAGTTATTGCTGTTTCGCAAAGCAGAAAGCGGTAAGCTTCCGCTTCTTCTCAAATCTCACGATTTTAAGTCATTAGTCAATCAGTGGAGTACGGTGTTTAGTCCCGAGTTGAAAAGAAAGCAATTGTCGTTAGTTTTGCCACTAAATAATGAACCGTTTACGGTTGTATTCGACAGTGTAAAAATGGAAAAAGTTTTTTCGAATTTACTTAATAATGCCATTAAGTTTACACCGGATTCAGGCGTTATTTCGGTTGGTTGGGAAAAGCTCCAAAATGGGTTCTGTTTTACTGTCGCCGATAATGGTGTTGGTATTCCAGCGTCGGAGTGCAATAAGGTTTTCGATAGGTTCTATCAGTCGGATGGCCTGAGCGGAAATGGGTTTGGTATTGGCCTCACTTTGTCGAAACGTATTGTCGAAGCGCATGGCGGAACTATATCGGTAGAAAGTACTATAAATAAAGGTAGTGTTTTTACTGTCTTTATTCCGTTGCTTCAAAATAATGTGCAGGTAATAACTGAGCCTTCAAAAAGTGTTCCTGTGGTTGATAATCCGGTTCAACCCGAAAATAGTAACATAAAAGTGGCCATGAGGGGGCACTTGTTGGTGGTAGAGGATAACGAAGATGTAGCCAACTATATTGCAGGGGTGTTCGAACCGGAGTTTGATGTAACAGTTAAAAGGGATGGTGTTGAAGGGTTTAATTTTGCAATTAAGCATTTTCCGGATATTATTGTTACCGATTTGCAAATGCCCCGAATGAATGGGGTGGTGATGTGCAAAAAACTGAAACAAAATGTGGCAACATCCCATATCCCGGTTGTTCTTTTGTCGGCATTTAATGAAATTGAAGACCAGATAAACGGTTTTAATGTAGGTGCAGATGATTATATCGGCAAACCTTTCGATAGCCATATTTTGCTCCGTAAAATTTCCAATATTATTCAAACGCGAAAACAGCTTATTAAATCGTATCAAACGGGAAGTCAAATTGAAAATTTGGCGCTTCATAATACCGATCAACGGTTTCTCGAACGTGTAAATCATGCCATTTATGCTGAACTGGCTAACGATAAATTTGATGTGCCGGCATTATGCCAAATGGTAAGTATCAGCAAAACCGGACTTAATCATAAGTTAACCAGTATATTAGGTGTATCGCCGGCTCAGTATATTCGAAAAGTTAAGCTTAAAGAAGGATTTAGGTTAATCTCCGAAGAAGGGTATAACGTAAATGAGGCTGCGTTTGCAATTGGATTTTCTCCTGCATATTTTGCTACATGTTTTAAAAAGGAGTTTGGCGTGTCGCCGGGTAAACTCTAATACGAACTAACGAAAAGATACAGAGTTGCTTACGGTATGCCAAAACATAATAGTTTGCATGCCGTAAGTATTTTTTTGTATGATCCTTTTAAAAATCGAAATCGAACTTTTGATTGGTTTTCTCCGGTGCTGTTTCTTCGTCGCCGCAATCTAAATCTACATTATAGTCGGTTGGTACATCAAACCTGTCGGTTTTGTATATTCCAATAGCCGGATTCAAGTATGTTTTTGACAAAAAGCGACCCATTATCGGTAACGCCATTTTGGCCCCTTGTCCGTATTGAAAATTATTGAACCGTATGCCGCGTTCTTCGCCGCCAACCCAACAACCGGCAACAAGTTTCGGCGTAATACACATAAACCAACCATCGGAATTGTCCTGCGTGGTACCGGTTTTTCCGCCAATCTCACCTGTAATATTGTAATCGCGCCGTAATCCGTATCCTGTACCTTTATTTACTACTTCTTCGAGCATGCGCACCATGGTATAGGCTGTTTTTTCATCAAGCACTTCGCGATGTTTGGGTTCGAATGTAGCCAGAGTATTCCCGTTCTCGTCCTCAATGCGGGTTACCAATATCGGCGAATTGTAAACCCCTTTGTTCGCAAATACGCTATATGCTGCGGTCATCTCCTTTACAGTAAAATCGGGTGTGCCAAGGCACATTGCCGGTACCGCATCAAATTTTGAGGTAATACCCATCGATTTTATAAGGTTGGCGAGCAATTCCGGTTTAAACTGACTCATCAGATACGATGATATAAAATTGTTCGACTTCGCAAGTCCGTATTTAAGGGTCACCATCTGCCCGCGGGTATTGTCTTCACCGGCATTTTTTGGCGACCATGGCCTGCCCAACCCGTCATAAATTACAACCGGTTCATTCATAACCTTTGTGCATGGTGTAAAACCTTGTTGCATGGCCAGGGTATACAAAAACGGTTTTATGGTTGAACCCACCTGCCTGCGTCCGTAGGTGACCATGTCGTACTGAAAGTAGCGATAGTCAGGGCCACCTACATAGGCCTTGATGTATCCCGTGGCCGGGTCCATAGCCATAAATCCTGCGCGCAGAAAGTGTTTCATATAGATAATTGAATCCATGGGAGTCATCACCGTATCGATGTCGCCACGCCACGAAAATACCTGCATTTTTACCGGTGTGTTAAAGGCTCTGTCGATTTCGGCCTGCTCAATACCTTCGTGTTTCATGCTGATGTATCGGTCACTGTTTCGTTTTGCCGATTGTAGTAAGGCTGCCACTATTTTACCCCGGTCCTCGGCCGAATTGCCAATGTCATTGGCGTAAGGTGCGAGCTTTTTGCCTTTCTTTTCGGCAAAAAAGAGGGGTTGCAATGTTTCGGATAAATGACCGGTCATGGCCGAAACTGCATTTTCCTGCAATCGTGAATCTATGGTCGTATATATTTTTAATCCATCGGTGTATAAATTGTAGGTCGAACCATCGGCCTTTTTATGCTTGGTGCACCAGCCGTATAAATCGTCGTTAACCCATGCAGTACTGTCATCCAAATAGCGCTGCATATCCCACGATCTGTAATTCTCACGTAATGGTTCTTCCGCAAGTAATATGTTCCTCAAATATTCACGCAAATAGGGTGCCGGTCCTACTTTAAAGTCCATTTTTTGGTAGTTTAGGCCTAATGGTAGTTGAGAGATGCGGGTATATTCCTGTTTGGTGATGTATTTTGCTTTTTGCATTTGTTGCAATACCACGTTTCTTCGTCCAATAGCATTTTCGGGAAATCTTAACGGATTGTATCGTGAA
The DNA here is from genome assembly GCA_003249935.1 of Bacteroidota bacterium. Classification (GTDB taxonomy): domain Bacteria; phylum Bacteroidota; class Bacteroidia; order Bacteroidales; family UBA5342; genus SZUA-561. Next base: position 24,636 of record QKHT01000192.1, on the reverse strand, counting down.
GGATTCTTAAGCATTCCAATCAACACAGCCGATTCGGCTTCATTGAGTTGTGCAGGAAGTTTGTGAAAGTAAACATGTGCCGCTGTTTTAATGCCAATGGCTTGATTTAAAAAGTCGAATTTGTTCAGATACATGGTTAATATTTCTTCTTTTGTAAACGAACGTTCGAGTTTTGCAGCAATTACATATTCATTGAATTTCTGAAATACCCTTTTGCTTTTAGGAATGCCCGAAGCTTGTTTGGTGTAAAGTAATTTTGCAAGCTGTTGCGAAATGGTACTGCCGCCTCCGGAATTGCCTTGCTGCAATATCAGTGTTTTAAAAAGTACACGGATCAAACTTATTCCGTCAATGCCCGAATGTTTGGCAAAACGCACATCTTCGGTTGCAATTAAGGCCTGAACCGTCTTGGGCGAAAGCTCGTCGAACGTTATATTCATTCGGTTGTCACTCGAATAGTAAAACCGGCCCAATACTTCACCATCGCTCGAATACATTAGCGAGGCGTATTTGTTGCTTGGGTTTTCTATCTCTTCAAAAGACGGTATATAACCCAATACGCCTGTCGAAATAAGATAAAAAAACAGAATTACCCCTATTATGCCCACTGCCAGAAGGCTATATAATATTGTGATATATTTCTTTGTATTGCTGTCGGGTGCATTATGCCGTTTATTCGCCATATTCGTTAAGTCTTTTTAATACGCTATTGTTGCAAAAGTACTTAAACGAATTTGTGCACCAAAGCAAATAGCTTTTTTTATGAAATGGATGGGGGTAATTGTTAATGTTTTTGCACGATTAAATGACCTATTAATTAGTGTCAATTTTGGCGTGAGGGGTAAAAGTTTTGTACTTTCGCCAACTTATTGGTCGTAAATGGATAAAACAAATCGTTTGGGCTCAGAGCCTGTTGGTAAATTGTTGTGGCAATTTTTTGTTCCGGCATTTATTGGTGTTATTGCTAATGCGCTGTATAACATCGTCGATCGGATTTTTATAGGTCGTTTTGTCGGGGCCGAAGCTTTATCCGGCATCGGTGTAGTTTACCCCGTTATGCTTATTGTTATGGGATTTGGAATGCTTATCGGAATTGGAGCAGGTGTTGTTGCCTCAATCCGTTTGGGGCAAAAAAATAAAGATGGTGCCGAAACGGTCATGGGAACTGCTGTGGCAGCAATCGTTGTGGTTTCATTAGTGATCTCCGGCACAGTGTATTGTTTTAAAAATCCAATGCTCCAATCGTTTGGGGCCACTTCGGTGACTATTGCTTATGCTAACAGTTATCTGAATATTATTCTTGGTGGAACCATTTTTTCAATGCTGGGATTCTCTCTCAATAATGTAATACGATCCGAAGGAAATGCGCGAATTGCGATGATGTCGATGCTTATAAGTGCAGGGGTAAATGTTGTTTTGGACTACCTGTTTGTCGTACGATTTGGTTGGGGGGTTGCTGGTGCAGCATGGGCTACATTTATCGCTATGTTTGTTTTGTCGGTTTGGGTCGTGTTGCACTTTACCGGCAAAAGGTGCGTCGTGCAGTTAAAATGGGCAAAAATACGATTTGATTGGCCGGTTCTCAAAAATATTTTTGCCATCGGGATGTCTCCTTTTGCAATGCAAATTGCTTCGAGTATTGTTCAGGGACTGTTTAACCGTCAATTAATAAAATATGGGAGCGACACTGCGGTTGGGGCAATGAGTATTGTGGTCAGTGTTATTGCATTAATTGTAATGTGTTTGGTTGCTGTTAATATGGCTTCGCAACCAATTATCGGATACAATTTTGGTGCGAAAAATCTTGTGCGCGTTAGGCGTACACTCAAACTTGCGCTTATTTCTGCTACGTTGTTTAGTGTGGCCGCCTGGATTGCAGTCGAAGTGTTTGCTCCAAATATTGTTTCATTATTCAATAACGATCATCCTGAATTAAAACGTATTGCTATTCAAGGTTTACGAATTGCTATGGTTGCATTGCCAATTATCGGATTTCAGGTAGTTGGTGGTTTTTATTTTCAATCGGTGGGGCGAGCCAAAATTGCAATTTTTCTCACATTACTTCGTCAGGTTTTGGTATTATTTCCTTTATTGCTGGTTTTTCCCGGCATTTGGGGGCTTAAAGGTATTTGGATTAGTATGCCAATAAGCGATATGGTGTCAGCTACTGTTTGTGCATTTTTTATTTTCAGAGAGTGGAAAAAGCTCTCTGTAAATCAGGCTGAAAGCTTAGTAAAGGTGTAAAGTGTTGTGTTTTATTCTAATAGAAAGCCGGCATCGACAAAAGTTAACAATAGTTAAAGGTAGGTGATTTAAGATATTTTAGTTTTTTTATTTGGAGGGAAATGTTGTATCTTTGTCAGGTCAACAAACAGGTAATTTTTTCATAGGTTTAGGTTTAGGGTAATTTAAGTAAGGATGGGCTCCCCGCTCATCCTTACCTTTTTTTATGCCATTCGGTAAAGAAAAAATAATATTCATTCGAACAAAACATTCATGATTGGAAATTTTAGATACTAAAGTACAACTGATAAAAAAATGGTCGTCCGCTATTTCCGTAAATTTTGGCGTGGTAAATCGTTTGTTTTGTTTTAGCCACCAATTATTTTGGCTATAAACCATCAATATTTTGGGGTAAAGGAATTTTTGTTTATTCTGTTGGTATTTAATGTGTGTTTCAATGATAAGCGTTCGTTAAACTTTTGTAATACATTGATCTTAAGAACATTACATGATTAGGTGAATATTTGTAGATAACTGTATATGAGCCGCTTAAATTTTGTTGAACGTCGAAATTCTAACGATCAATTGAATAAATATTTATTTACATTTTATAGTATTTTTTTATTTGGAACTGTCGAATCTTTTTGCGTATCTTTGTCAGGTCAACAAACAGGTAATTTTTTCATAGGTTTAGGTTTAGGGTAATTTAAGTAAGGATGGGCTCCCCGCTCATCCTTACCTTTTTTATAGCGGTGGTGTTCATTGCATCGCAATTGGTTCATTCAAAAACCGCCTAAAATTTGTTTTTGAAAAAAGTTCATATTTGTTTGTATAAAGTAGTGTTTATTTTTGAATGTGTCGATTTTAATTTCTACTTTTGCAAGCCGATATAAAAACGAATAGTAATTTAAAAAAAGATAACGATGAAAATGACATTTCAGCCATCGAATCGCAAACGTAGAAACAAACATGGTTTCCGCGAACGTATGGCAACAAAAAATGGCCGCAAAGTACTTGCTGCACGCAGAGCAAAAGGTAGAAAAAAACTTACAGTATCAAGCGAAGCAAGATGCTAATCAGAATTTCGTTTGTGTACTCACAAAATAAAAAAGCTTCCCGAATTTTCGGGAAGCTTTTTTATTTTGTCATTTGATAGCGTTAGAAGAATTTGTATCCAAGTGTAAATGTGAATAATTTCGATTTGGTGTTATCTGCAAATTTGCTTATTTCGCTCATACCCATTTCGTAACGTACATCAGCATAAAACATCAGTAAATCAAATCCGGCACCTATCTGCCAGTTCCAGTTTGCATTTTTAAACTCCTTGCCCCAATCTACCGTAGAAAGACTACCAAAGCTTGTTCCTAATTTTACATCGGAAACATCAGTCGATGCCTGGCCATCTATTTGTTTGGTAAATGTTACTTCGTTACTTACATTTAATGAGGCCACCGGCCCGGTAAACGCATTTACTTTAAATACCTTTAAATCCAGCAATCTCACGCCTAAAAGAATCGGAACATCGATGTTTTGCATTTTGATGTGCTGGGTTATACTTCCTGTAGGATCTGTATTAACAACCGGATTAAGTGCTCCGGTTGTCTCACCTTTCTTTAAGGAATAGTAAGCTTCCGGCTGCAAAAAGAACTTTCCGAATTTTACACGCGACATTAATCCAACGGTAAATCCACCGGATTTAAAGTCGGATGTGAAATCATTAAAGTTATATTGTTTGTTTCCATCCATTTCGGCTTTCATTTTGTTGACTGTAAATTTCGGAGAGTTGATCCCTACTTTTATACCGAGACTTACTGGTAGCTGCGCCGATACTGTTGCTGCAAACATGGCCATAAGGCCGATAATTAACCACTTTTTCATTTGTGCATTTATTAAATTGTTGAATAATTACGAAAGATTTTTTGTTCCATGCTTCCTTGTACTTTTGTTAAGTGTCTGTAAACATGGTTGTTTATACATTATTTAATTGCAATTTACGGAAATTGTTTATTTATTTCTCTTTTTTTACCGAAAATCCAAATTTCCCAATTAACTCGCCCAAGCCAAAGTAGTGTCCATGAGCATATACCAACAGGCCCGAATCGGCCAGATTGAAAGCCCCGGTTTGCTTGTCAATGTATTTGTCATCGGCTTTTACATTCACCACATCGGCAATAAACATGTCATGCGAACCTAATGAAATAATTTCTTTTAGTCTGCATTCGATATTTAGTGGCGATTCTTCAATAATTGGTGCTGATACTATCGAAGCTTTTGCCGCAGTGAGTTTCATTTCGCCGAATTTGTTGAGATTTTTTCCACTTTTTACGCCACACCAGTCGGTTTGGTGGGCCATTTTTACGGTGGTGAGGTTAATTACAAATTCGCCATTGCGCTTAATTATGTCGTAGGAGTGTCGTTCGGGGCGAACCGAAATATAACACATGGGTGGGTTCGTACAAATCGTACCGGTCCACGATATGGTTATAATATTGTGCTCCTCTGGGGTGCTGCCACAAGAAACCATTACCGCCGGTAACGGATAAATCATTGTGCCTGGTTTCCAGTCTGTTTTTGCCATATTTAATTTTTAGTGCGGGTGAATAATTCGGATGTTGTCCTGGTCGGTTATTTTTTCGCAGTAGATACATTTGAGATCTACACTTTTTTTATCAACCACCTCAAATTTTGTAAGAATCGACTCGTGGTTGGTAATGCATTTTGGGTTCATACATTTTACAAAACCCGATATAAAATCAGGCACGGTTACGGTCTTTTTTTCAACTACCTGATAATCGCGAATAATATTTAAACTTGCATCCGGAGCCACAAGTGCAATCATATTTATGGCTTCGGGTTGAAAAAAAGTGTCGCTTATTTTTAAAATTCCTTTCGATCCTAATCTGTTGCTGCTCAGATTATAGCCTATTGATATTGTTTTGTCCGATTTTTCTATATCGAGAATTGAAATGACCTTAAAAAGATTGCGCGACGGAATATGGTCAATCACGGTGCCGTCTTTAAGTGCGCTTACATTGAGTTCTTTTTTCGATTTCATATATTTTACTGTTTTGTGGTTTATATAACCCCTAAGGCCGATGCAATAATTGCCATTCGTGTATACACTCCGTTTTCGGCCTGTTCAAAATAGTACGCCATCGGACTGTCATCTACATCTATATTTATTTCGTTAACTCTTGGTAGCGGATGCAAAACCCTGAGGTTTGGTCGGGCATTCGAAAGCATCGACAGTCTTAGTATATAGGCATTTTTAACCTTTTCGTATTCAATCGGGTCCTGAAATCTTTCGCGTTGAACCCGTGTCATATACAATATATCCGATTGGTCGATGACCGAGTTCAAGTCTGATTTTTCGGTGAATTTAATCTTGTTTTTTGTGCAGAACCTTTTATATTCGTTGGGCATTTTGAGTTCGTCCGGCGCAATAAAGTTAAAGGTAGGATTAAAATGTCCCATCGCCATTAGCAGCGAATGTACGGTTCGGCCATATTTCAAATCACCCACCATTGAAATGGTGAGATTGTCAAGCGTTTTTTGTGTTTTTTGTATCGAATATAAATCGAGTAATGTCTGAGAAGGATGTTGGTTGGCCCCATCGCCTGCATTAATTACCGGTACGCGTGATTGTTCCGAGGCAAATTTTGCCGATCCCTCTAATGGATGCCGCATGACCACAAGGTCGGCATAGCTCGATACAATTCTAATGGTATCTTTTAATGTTTCGCCCTTAGAGGCACTGGTCGAATTGGCATCCGAAAATCCGATCACTCTTCCTCCCAAACGGTTAATAGCAGTTTCGAAGCTTAGCCTTGTACGGGTCGATGGTTCAAAAAAGAGCGTGGCCACCACTTTTCCCTGTAATAATGTTTGAACCGGGTTGGCTTCGAAATAAGCAGCGAGTTCGAGGATGCGAAGGATCTCGTCGCGATTGTAATCGGTAATTGAAACCAAGCTTTTGTTTTTCATTTCTTTTATTTTGATAAAAAAAAGACCAATTTCGAATGATTCCGAAATCGGTCTTAACGACTATTTTTTGTATGCTTTCGTTTTCTGTTTATAAATAAGCAACTTGCCCTTTCTGTTTTTCGAAAAGGCCTTGTGCTTTTTTGTTGTTGAAATGTGTATTCCATCACATACAAAAATATGAAAAACTTATGAATTAAATTTCTTTTAAGTAAAAAGAATTATGAATAAGTTTATCTTGTGTCTTGTTCACAAACATCTCGGAATTGTGCGAAAAACTCACGGTAAATTCAAACTTTTGTGCCATTATATTGTTTTAGGTTTTAAAACACGCGAAATTTAAAATATGAGTGCTGATCAGAAATCTCATTTGGGTAATATCGACCCAAATGCACTTGATGCCTTATACAGGCAGTTTTTGAGTAATCCTGAATCTGTGGATGAAAGTTGGGCTAATTTTTTCAGGGGCTTTAGTTTTGCTTTGGATAATTATAGTGGTGCAATACCTGCTATGGTTACAGAGTCGGGTAGCCATTCTAAAGAGTATCTCGTCATGAACCTTATACAAGGGTATCGGCAGCGGGGGCACTTGTTTACTCAAACAAATCCGGTTCGTACGCGACGGCAGTATTTTCCAACACTCGATTTAGCTACATTTGGATTGACCGAATCCGATCTCGATACTGAATTTCATGCAGGCACCGAAGTGGGGCTTGGGGTTGCTAAACTAAGGGATATTGTTTCCTTGTTAAAAGAAACTTATTGTGAATCGGTGGGAGTGGAGTTTGTTTCAATCCGGCAGCCGATGATCATCGACTATCTGAAAAAAAAGATGGAAACTTGCCGGAATAAAAGTGTGTTTTCGGCAAGGAGCAAAAAAGCGATATATAAACAACTGATGCATGCTGTTGATTTTGAGCAGTTTATTCATCGAAAATTTATTGGCGAAAAACGATTTTCGCTTGAGGGTAGTGAGGCGTTAATTCCTTCGTTGCAGGCAATTGGTATTCGTGGTCTCGAATTGGGTGCTAAAGAGTTTGTAATTGGAATGGCTCACCGTGGTCGTTTAAATGTGTTGGCTAACATTATGCATAAACCGGAGGAGAATATCTTCAGAGAATTTGAAGGTGCCGATTACGAAGGGCATATTTCTCTTGGTGATGTAAAGTATCATCTGGGTTACGGTAGAGATACTGAATTAGCTCCCGGAAAAAAGATAAGAGTGAATCTTATGCCAAATCCTTCGCATCTCGAAACGGTATTACCCATCTTGGAAGGTTTGAGCCGTGCTAAAATTGATACACAGCATGGATATGATGCGAGTAAGCTGGTACCGGTAGCCATTCACGGTGATGCCGCAGTTTCGACTCAGGGCGTGGTTTACGAAACAATTCAGATGGCACAGCTTGACGGATACAAAACCGGTGGTACTATTCATATTGTGATTAATAATCAGGTGGGCTTTACAACACATTACCTCGAGGGGCGTTCGAGTACGTATTGTACCGACGTGGCAAAAGTAACACGTTGTCCGGTGTTTCATGTAAACGGCGATGATGTAGAGGCTATTGTATACGTATCGGAGTTGGCAATGGAAATTCGTCAGCGGTTTAATGTTGATGTGTTTATTGATATTCTTTCGTACCGGAAATATGGTCATAATGAGGGCGATGAACCACGGTTCACCCAACCATTGTTATATAAAGTTATCGAATCGCATCCCAACCCGAAAGAAATTTATGCTGCCCGACTTTTGGCTGAAGGTGTAATGTCGCAAAAAGAAATAGAGATAATGGGCGAAGCATACAATGCTGTGCTCGAAGGAAAGCTGGCATTGGCAAAAGAGTCTAAAAGTATTAATATCAGGCAATTTTTGCCTAAAACATGGAGCGGCTACAGATATGCTTCGGACGAAGATTTTGTACATGCCTCCAGAACGGGTGTGGCTCCGGATAAATTTAAGGATGTGGCAGACAAACTTGTGCATATTCCCGAAAATTTGCAGGTGTATAAAAAAGCTGTGAAAATAATTGAAGACAGGAAAAAGAATCTCGAAAACGGGAAAGTGGATTGGGCTATGGGCGAACTAATGGCTTATGGTACACTTGTTTCGGAGGGATATTGTGTGCGTTTGAGCGGCCAGGATGCCGTAAGGGGTACATTTGCTCACCGGCACTCCGAACTTACACTCGAATCGAGTGAGGTGCGTTACGATTTGTTTAGCGAATTGTGGACACCTGAAGCTCATTTCGAAGTATTCAATTCGCCTTTGTCGGAATATGGCGTTTTGGGTTTCGAATACGGTTATGCTTTAGGTACCCCAAAAACACTTACGATTTGGGAAGCTCAGTTTGGCGATTTTCACAATGTGGCACAAGTAATTATCGATCAATACATCAGCTCGGCCGAAGAAAAATGGGGGCTTATGAATGGCCTTGTGCTTTTGTTACCACATGGTTACGAAGGGCAAGGCCCCGAACATTCATCGGCCAGGGTAGAGCGCTTTCTCAACCTTGCAGCTAACAATAACATGCAAATTCTTAATTGTACTACCCCAGCCAATATGTTCCATGCATTGCGCAGGCAAATGCATCGCGATTTTCGGGTGCCGTTGGTGGTATTTACGCCCAAAAGTTTGTTGAGGCATCCCAAGGTTGTTTCCGATGTTAGTGAACTGACCTCCGGTCATTTCAGGGAGGTAATAGACGACGAAAATACAGATGCTGCAAAAGTGAGTCGTGTTGTGTTTTGTACCGGTAAAATTTATTACGATTTGTCGCAGAGAAAAGAGGAGCTCGGGGTTCGCGATATTGCCCTGGTACGTATTGAACAAATGCATCCGTTTCCTCATAAACAGGTTCAGGCCATTATTAAAAAGTACAAAAATACTAAATTGCATTTGTGGGTTCAGGAGGAACCTGAAAACATGGGGGCTTGGCGCTATATTCGCGAAGAATTGAACGAAGTAAAACTCGTGCCTGTGGCAAGGCTTGCCAGTGGAAGTCCCGCAACAGGACTTAAAGTTTTGCATGCCTTAGGCCAGAAAGAGATTGTTGATAAGGTATTTCGGAAGTGCGACTGCGATCTTAAAAACAATTATTGCGCCTTGCAATGTGTCGAAGGTGCTTCGCACAAGGAAATTTTAAAACAACATTACTATTTTAAATCGGGTTCAAAATATTCGATTTAAATGGTTGTGTATTAAAAAATTAAACATAATAAACGATTATGATTGTTGAAATCAAAATTCCTTCGCCGGGTGAGTCAATTACCGAGGTCGAATTGGCCAGATGGTTTGTGAAAGAGGGTGATTATGTGAAAAAAGATGCTGAAATCGCTGAAATTGAATCCGATAAAGCTACTTTGCAAATTCTTGCATCGGAAAATGGTACGATACATTTACTGGTAAAAGAGGGTGAAACCGTAAAACCCGGCATTTTAGCCTGTACTATCGATACATCGGGTATTGCAGGTAAGCGTGCTGAAGTTTTAGTTTCTCCTGCCAAAAAGCCCATAGCCCCGGAGGTGGTCTCTTCAACGATGATGGCTGAACCGGTTACCAAGGTTGAACCGTTTAACGGCATCGAGGCTAAGGTTACGCCACTGGCTCAGGCTATGATGGACGAAAACGGTATGACTGCCAATGATGTGGTGGCGGCACTCTCACGTATTAACAGTAATCATGTTAGGTTGGCACTTGAGCAAATGGATAACGAAAAAGTTCATTCAGAGCATAAAAGTATGCCGGTTTCGCGCATAGAAAACAGAAGCCGTATGACCCAGTTGCGCAAAAGACTCAGTCAGCGGCTGGTGGCTGTAAAAAACGAAACCGCCATGCTTACTACATTCAATGAGGTGGATATGAGCCGTGTAATGGAGGTTCGAAAGGGTCTCCAGGAGGGCTTTGTTGCAAAATATGGCGTTAAACTTGGCTTTATGTCGTTCTTTACGCGTGCCGTGGCATTGGCCGTAAAAGATCATCCAATGGTAAACAGTCGTATTGATGGCGATGAAATTGTTTCGCCCGATTTTGTAGATGTGGGTATTGCTGTTTCAGCTCCCAAGGGGCTGATGGTGCCTGTTATTCGAAATTGCGAAACAAAGTCATTAGGGCAAATAGAGTCCGAACTGGCTGCTTTGGCTGTAAAAGCCCGCGATGGCAAGCTTTCGATCGAAGAAATGACAGGCGGAACATTTACCATTACAAATGGTGGCGTGTTTGGATCGTTGCTCTCCACGCCCATCATCAATCCGCCGCAGTCGGCGATACTGGGTATGCACAACATTGTGGATCGTCCGGTAGCCGTAAACGGTCAAGTGGTAATCAGGCCCATGATGTACATTGCATTGAGCTACGATCACCGGATTATCGATGGAAAAGATAGTGTGGGATTTCTTGTAAAGGTTAAACAATTTCTCGAATCGCCCGAACGATTGTTGGTCGATTACTGATGTTTTGGTTCATTGCAAAAAAAACCGGTTCAACCCATATTTTGGCTGAACCGGTTTTTTTAATTGTGGAAACCAAGGGCTATTTGAGGAGCATTTCTTGAAGGATATACGCAAAAGCACCACCAAAAAAGCCAAGAATGGCAAGCCAACTTATGTTTTTTAAGTACCAGAAAAATTTGATTTTTTCCATACCCATAGCAGCTACACCTGCTGCCGACCCAATAATGAGTGCACTCCCGCCCGTACCGGTGCTGTATGCCAAAAACGACCAGAAATAGTGGTCGGTAGGGTATTGTGTAAGATCGAACATGCCTTGTGCCGCAGCAACAAGTGGTACATTATCGACGATGGAAGATAGCAGACCGATGGTAACAACGGTTATATTTTGGTTGGCAATATGGGTTGTCAGGTACTCGGCTGCCGACACGAGGATGCCGGTTGATTGCAGCGCAGCAATACTTATTAAAATGCCTAAAAAGAAGAGTATACTTGGAGTGTCGATTTTTTGCAGGGCATGAGCCAGTGAAAGGTGTTGTTTGTCATTGTCGTGTTTGTCGCTGTGCAGTAGTTCGGTTATGAACCATAATAGGCCTAAGCCGAATAATATGCCCATAAATGGCGGAAGATGGGTTGCGGTCTTAAATACAGGGACGAATAGTAGCATCGCTATGCCTGAAAAGAGCACAATTTTTTGATGTTTTACAGGTACGGCCTTATGTCGGGATGGAATGATGTCTGCTTTTTCTATATTGCCTTTTAGTTTGAGTGAAATGAATGACAGCGGTATAAGTAAGCAGATTATACTTGGTAATAGTGTTTTGTATGTAATGTTTGGTGCCGTAATCTGGCCGCCAATCCACAGCATGGTGGTTGTTACATCGCCAATAGGCGACCATGCCCCACCTGCGTTAGCCGCTATTACAACCAAACCTGCAAAATACAAACGGTCCGTATCGTTTTTTATCAATTTTTTGAGTAACGAAATCATTACAATGGTTGTGGTAAGGTTATCGAGCAAAGCGGACATAAAGAATGTTAGAAATGAAACAATCCACATCAGTTTTACTTTGTTGGTTTGAGTAATTCGGTCGGTAATAAGATTAAATCCATCGTGGGCATCGATGAGTTCAACTACGGTCATTGCGCCAAGTAAAAAGAACAGTATTCCGGACAGTTCGCCAAGATGTTCTGTGAGTTGTTCGTTTACGTGGTGTGGATCGGCTCCGGAAACGATATAAACTGTCCATACCAATACCCCGGTGATAAGGGCAGATGCCGCCTTATCGAGCTTAATGGTGTGTTCGAGTGCAATTGCAATATAGCCGATAACGAAGATTGTAATTATTATACTTGTCATGCGTTTAAAATTTTACGATTCTATACCTGTTGATTGGTGTTGGAATTGTGTTCTCAGTAAAAGTTGATGACAAAAGTATAAAATATGCGCTTAATTTTCGGGTTGCTTTAGTGGTTTAGTGCGATTTTAATAGAGAAAGGAGCAATTTCATTCGAAATTGCTCCTTTCTCTATTGAGTGTTTGTGTTAAAATTTGAGTTTTAATTCTACCTCTTTTAGATTTTCACGAAAATTTTTATCTGTTTCCATGAGGTTGTTTATCGCTTTGCATGCATGCAAAACAGTGGCATGGTCGCGGTCGCCAATTCGTTTGCCTATAATCTGCAACGAGTTTTTTGTATGAGCTTTGGCTAAGTACATGGCCATTTGTCGGGCTACAACCACTTCGCGTTTGCGCGATTTTGAGAGTAATACGTCTTTTGTAATATTGTAATGCTGGCAAACAACTTCTTCAATTTTTTCGATAGAAATGGTTCTGTTCGATGTTTTTACCAGTTTGCTCACAATGTCGCCTGCCATATCGAGTGTAATCTCTTTGTTGCCCGACATAAAAGCTGACTGTGCCACCAATGAGATAAGTGCTCCTTCGAGTTCGCGCACATTACCCGAAATGTTTTCGGCCAAATAATCAATCACTTCCGGTTTTATGTCCAACCCTTCGCGATAGGCTTTTTTTGTGAGAATATCCTTACGGGTCACATAGTCGGGCATCTCAAGTTCGGACGATAGCCCCCATTTAAAACGCGATAACAACCTTTGTTCTACACCTTCGAGTTGAAACGGCGGCTTATCGGAGGTCATAATCAGTTGTTTGTTGTTTTGATGCAAATGGTTGAATATGTGGAAGAATGTATTTTGCGTACCGGTCTTTCCGGATAATTCGTGAATGTCGTCGATAATTAGTACATCGATAATCTGGTAAAAATTAAGAAAATCGTTATGGGTTTTATTTACAATCGATTGTGTGTATTGCATTACAAACTGGTTGGCCGAAACGTATAGTACGTTCTTGTCCGGAAACCGTTCTTTTACTTCGAGCCCTATTGCATGAACCAAATGTGTTTTTCCTAAACCCGATTCTCCGTATACGAAAAGTGGGTTGAACGGTGTTGTGCCGGGTGCTGCTGCAATAGATTTGCCGGCTGCATAGGCTACTTTATTGCATTTTCCTTCAATAAAATTTGCGTAAGAGTTATTGGTATTGAGCCTCGGGTTAATGTTAAGTGGCATACTGCCTATATAAGCAAACGGATTGCGTATGATGTTATCGGCATGTTGCGTTTTGTCTACCGGTTGCTGAACCGGTATGTTGCGCCCCGGATATACAACACTTTTGCCTTCATCCGGTCTGTTGCCACGATCCATTACGACCTTGTACTCAAGCATAGCCCCTTCGCCTATCACCCTAAAGAGTGTTTTGCCAATAATGTCTGCAAATTTTTCTTCGAGAAACTCATAAAAATAAGCACTTGGAACTTGTATAGTAAGAACACCATCGAGCAAAGCCAAAGGTTTAATTGGCTCGAACCATGTTTTGTAGGCACTTTCAGGAAGGTTGTCCTTAAAAATGCTCAAACATTTCATCCAAACTTGTTCGTGTTTTTCAACTATCATCTCGTTCTGCATACCTTTAATGAATTATAATCAGAGTTTTTTCGCATTTCCAAAATTGCCACTAAAAAACTTCAAAAAAAACAGTAAAAAAATTTGCTTTTTTAATTCTGTTTGTAGTGGTCTGTTTTTCAATATGTTTAAAATATGTGTTGATAATCAATGTGTTGCGCGTAATGCGCTCATTTTTAGACTTGTATAAATCAACTTTATTAACATTTTATTGACTATTTAAATAGAGTCTAAATAATTATTTTTGTGCCATGCTATTTTATTCATTGTCAATAAGATACAATAATTACCTTTTCTCATTTTTTGTTGAAAATTACCTTCGGTTATTTTGCCCGATTAAAGGCTGTTTTAACCGTTTTTTAGTTGGACTTGTTGATTGTCATCTCAATTTCCGATTCGGTTTTCGATAAAGTATCTTTACAAAATTGTATGAGATAATTTACCCTTTTTACCTTTTCCGAAAGATGATCGACATCGGGTTCTCCATTTTCCAATTCCATCAGAATGCTTTCAATCTCAGAAATTGCTTCACTATATAAAAGTTTTTTCGCTGCCATAGCCGTATTCCTAATCTGATGTTGGACTTGTAAAAATAGTCTCTCAGATTTATGAAGCAAATTTCTGACAAAAAAAATTCAATGTTGTACAGCATATTTTAAAAATATATTGCTATACGTTAATTTTTGATATTGTGTACAAAATGAAATCTGTTGTAATGCTTTGTATATCAGTTGAATGATGAACTTTATTTTTTTTGTTTGTGTTCATAATTGTGCGTAAAAAAATGGGTTTACCGAGCTGTAATTCAGTGGTTTTCGATTAAATTTCGGGGCAAAATGCAAAAGGCGTTTTCGGTGTTGGTTTTCCAAAAAAATATTTTCAGTTTATTAATCCGTTTCAAACTATTTACTTTGTAGAAAAATTGGACGATGATTCATCGAAAGCCTGAATGGCTCAAAATAAAACTGCCCGGCGGAGGTTCATACCAAAATGTAAAAAAGGAGGTGGAAGCCATGGGGCTACACACCATTTGTACCAGTGGAAAATGCCCGAATCTGGCTGAATGCTGGTCGAGAGGTACGGCTACTTTTATGATTCTGGGCGATATTTGTACGCGTTCGTGCAAGTTTTGTAACACCCGCAGCGGAAAACCGCCGGGCGTTGATTTCGACGAGCCTCGTCGAATAGCCGAATCGGTGAGGGCAATGAAGCTAAAGCATGCCGTTATTACTTCGGTAGACCGGGATGATTTGCCCGATTTTGGGGCCGGGATTTGGGCCGAAACCATTCGGCTAACCAAAGAACTTAACCCCGAAACAACTGTCGAAGTGCTTATTCCTGATTTTAATGGTAACGAAATCCTTGTTGGCCGTGTTATTGCGGTTCAACCCGAAGTTATATCTCATAACTTAGAGACTGTTAGGCGGTTAACCCCACAAGTTCGCTCTGTGGCCAAATACGATCTTAGCCTGAAAGTGATTGCTGCCATTGCAGAATCGGGATTGGTTGCCAAATCGGGTTTAATGCTCGGTTTGGGCGAAACAAACGATGAGGTGGCAGAGGCGATGGCCGATTTGCGAAAGTCGAATTGCGAAGTTCTCACCCTTGGTCAGTATTTGCAACCTACTTTAAAGCATTGGCCTGTTGATAGATATGTTACGCCAAAACAATTTAGGGATTTTGCAGTAATGGGTCTTGATATGGGTTTTCGGATTGTTGAAAGCGGACCTCTTGTTCGATCGTCGTATAAGGCCGATGGTCATGTGCGGCTGGTTCAAACCAAATAATTAGTGAAATAAATGAAAAGACTTCTTTTTTTTATTGTACTCGGTTTTTTTACGGTTACAACACTTATTGCCGGTAATCGTCTCAGTTCAAAGGCCGAATTTTACTTGCTTAATGCGGCACCCGGCGATGAATTATACGAAATTTTTGGTCATTCGGCTATGCGACTTGTCGACGATAGCACCAATACCGACATTGTTTTTAATTACGGTTTGTTTAGCTTTACCTCCGAAAACTTTATCTGGTGCTTTATGCAGGGGCTTACCGATTATCAGTTGGGGGTTCAGCGTTTCGATTCGTTCATTTATTATTACCAAAATTCTCTTACCAGTGTATGGCAACAGCGTCTAAATTTATCGCCGGTGGCAAAGCAAAAGTTGTACGATGCCCTTGCGGAAAATTATAAAATCGAAAACAGATTTTATCGATATAACTATTTTTTCGATAATTGCGCCACGCGGCTTCGCGATCAAATTGCCAAAAATGCCGGAAGTAATTTGTTGTTTAAATCGCATAAAGCATACACTTTCAGGCAGTTGGTAAATATGCATACGCAAACATGGCCCTGGACGAGGGTTGGAATTGGTATTTTACTTGGTTGGCAGGCCGATCGCTCTGCTACATTAAACGAAACGATGTTTTTGCCTATGTTTCTTCGCGACAGGTTTGCTGAGGCCACCAATACCAATGGACAATTGGTTTGTCCCGAAACGCAAACAGTTATTGATGGTACGAAATTTCCGGGTGAAGACATCAAATGGTCGCCGCTGGCCTTACCGTTTGCGGTGTTGTTGGCTTTGGTTTTATTCGTTATACTTCGTGTCGAAAAATCGTCACGTGTTATTTGGGTAAGCCGTTCGGTTTGGCTTTTTTTAACAGGTGCTGTGGGGGTATTGGTGGTATTTTTCTGGTTTTTTTCAATTCATCCGGGTTTGCGACCCAATATTAATGTGTTGTGGGCTATGCCATTAAATATTGTGGCTGCGGGTTTTTATTTGGGCCGAACCGTTAAACCGTGGATGCAGTTGTATAAAAAAGTGGCATCAGGGTTTATTTTACTGTTTTTAATTCTTGTGGTGCTCAGGGTTCAAACAGTCCCTTTCGAAGGTATTGTGGCAGCATTAATCACCTTGGTATTGCTTCAGTCCGAACGCCTTAAAAAGCTTGCAGGTAAATAAAACAAAAAGGTGTTGTATGGCTACAACACCTTTTTGTTTTTCTATGCTTTACGATAATTTCGATTTAGTAGGAGATCAGAGAGTTTATTAGGAAATACTCAACAAATGTATTTTATTATTTTACGGTTAAAAACACGGTAAACCACAAATGTTATATTCATTTAATACCCTTAAAAACATAAAGTAACTAATGAGTTAATTGTGATTAATATGTTGAAAAATAATGCAATATAGATATTAGTATTTGTGATAATCTTGTTTAAAACAAACCTAAATAACGCTTTTTATCGCAAATTCTTCCAAATACCAAAGGTAACCTTCAATTTTTTCGAATCCCATTAATTTAAGCACCCGGGCATACTCAAGTACTTGTTGCTCGTCTTTTTTTCGTTCAATGCCGGTTTTGTAATCCACTATTATTGCATGCTTCCCTTCAATAATCAATTTGTCGGGTCGCATTTCTGATCCGTTTTGCAAGAGCATGGGTTGTTCCTTTAATTGTTTTTTATTTTGGTTGAACCAGTTTTGCACCATGGGATCGTAACTGTAGTGATCGTGTAATTTCATAATCAATGCAAGTTCGTCGGGGTCAATATGCCCCGAATTGTGCATTTTTTGTGCGGTTAGTGGCAGTTGGAACCATGAATCCACCTGTTCGAGAATCGAATGGATGTTTCGTCCGTGCGAAAGCTTGATGGTATGCGCATTTTCACCCGGTTCAAACTTATTGCGATGGTTGTATTTAATGCGCAGTTTCGGGATGTTATTGTTCACACTTATTGTTGTGGCATTTAATTCGTTGGGTTCTGTGCTGTTTTTTGTAAGAACCGGTAGCGAACCAATTTGTAGTATTTGCGTGTCGGGCGAGTAGTAAGTTGAGAGATTTGCAAAATGAAGATCCGATTCGCTCACGATCTCAGCGGTAAAGATCTGGTTGGCAATGCGCGAGGCCGACATGCCCGATTTGCTTATTGGTCCGCAACAATATAATGCATCAATAGCCCGGGTAAAAGCCACGTACATGAGGTTCAGGTTATCTACACCCGAATAAAGAAACTCGTTGTGAAAGTCTGTGGCAAATTCCGTATTGGCCAATGCTTTATTATACTGAACCGGTACAATTGGCAAAATGGGTGCAATATCTTTAGGGGCATTAACCCATAGCATGGGCGCATTTCGCACGTTATCGAATGGCCAGGCCACAAATGGCACAATGACTACCGGAAATTGCAATCCCTTGGATTTGTGGATGGTAAGTACATTCACCGCATCACTTTCACCCGGTAGTACAACCGAAAGTTTATGACCATTCTTTTCCCAATAATTCAGAAACGAATAAAGGTCCGACGGACGGTTCATCGTATACTCCTTTACTTTTTCGAGGAGTGTTTCGAGATATACCGATTCAGTAACGATTTGACCAAGGTTGTAAAGTTTTATCATGCTGCACACGGTTTCGTACAGCGGTTGCCCGCCTATGGCTTTTAAATGCAATGCAATATCATCTGCAACCCGTTCCGATATACCTTCGGGTAACTCTGATTGTTTGGGGTGTGTTAAATATTTATACCACAAAAAGTTTATTTCCAAAATATTGGCCCTGTTTCCGGGTTGGTTCAGGTGTTTCAGTATGTTTATAATGAACCGAACCGCCGGCGAATTGGTGAGGCTGAGGGCTTCGTTAGAGAGTACGCCGTATTTTGGTACATGGGCATTGTCGTTTTGTCGGTTGAGGAGATACGAGGCCACGATGCGTCCTTCCTCTTTTCTGCGAACCAGTATGGCAATGTCGCCGGCTTTGAAGCCATTATTGAGGGCTGCTTCTACGGCATTTTGCGCATAAACACAAGCTTGTTCCTGCCACGATTCATCGTCATCGGCACTCAGAAATCTGAAATTAACCAACCCGTCCTGCTTTTTTGTATCGAACCCGGTTGGCATTTTCTGCGCTTGTTCGTGGTAAGCGTTTATTACAGTTATATCGTCGGCTTTGCTATCGAATTGCGCATTGATGTAAGATTGAAGGATATAAGAAGCCTGATGGAAAAACGTATTATTGAAACGCACAATGTTTTCGCGGCTTCGCCAGTTAACATCAAGGTTGTTGGTTATTACATTCCCCACAGTAATCTGGTTGTGGATGCCCCCGGCCAATAGTCGCCAATCGGAGTTTCGCCATCTGTAAATCGACTGTTTTACATCGCCTACAATCAGGTTGGCGTGCCCTTGCGACAGCGAATTGTTAATCAGCGGTAAAAAATTTTTCCATTGTAATCGCGAGGTATCCTGAAATTCGTCGATCATAAAGTGGTTGTACTTGTTGCCTGCTTTTTCGTACAAAAACGGGGCATCGGAACCGCGAATGACCGATGCAATAATTTCATTGGTATCCGAGATAAACAGAAGATTATTTTCGGCCGAAAGCTCGCGCAGTTCGTTGTGAATGTCCGATAAAATGCCAAGGCTGTAAAAGTTTTTCAGTATGGCATTGGCCGTAAGGTATTCAGCAATGCCTTGGTGGTAGTTTTCCACTGCTTGGCTCAGTAACCGGTTCAGCCCATTATAATATAAGGTGAGCACCGCCGCTGCCGAACCTTTGTTCGCAGGCCAGTTGTCGGGGTTGTCGATAAGTTCTTTTGTTCGTTGTTTTGGTTCCTCGAACCTGCGTTCGGCTAATTTGTAAAAGTAATTAATACCCGAGGTGCTTTTGTATTTAAAATCGTCGCGGGTAAGGCCGGCATCGGCAATCATTTTTACACCGGCTTTGCCGGTGGTGGTCATCTGTTCTGCAAAAGCATTTTTTTTGGCCGAAAGATTCTGGTACACCACTTTTAGCATGCTTTTGTCGTTAAAAACCCGCGATGTTGTTAGTCCCGATTTTCTGAAGTCTTCTTTAAAAAGTTCGGACGACAGGTTGCGCAGGTTTTTGGAAAAGTCCCACGATTTACCTTCGCGAATTAAATCAATGGCATAGCTTGTAAGCCATTCGAGCAGTTTGGCATCGGCATGGCGCTCGAGTCTGAACAACAATCGTTCAATGACTTCGAGCAGTCGGTCATCCTGGTCGAGTTCGAGCGTGTATGATGCGTTCAGACCCATTTCGCGTGTAAAGTTTCGCAATATTTGTTGAAAAAAACGGTCGATGGTGTATATGCTGAACCGCGAATAGTCGTGCAGAATGGCCCCAAGTACGCGTGAGGCTGTTTTTTGCATCTGCGCTTTGGTTAGGTTTTGTGGCTCGAAATATTGCAATAAATCGGCAGCCATCGGGGTTATTTTGCCTATCGCAATGCCGTAGAGTTCTTCGAGAATACGAGCCTTCATCTCCTCGGTGGCTTTGTTGGTAAAGGTTACCGCAAGAACATACTTGTAATTTTGTGTGTCGGTAAACACAAGTTTCAGGTATTCGAGTACCAGCGTGTAGGTTTTTCCCGAACCGGCAGATGCTTTATATATGGTGAGATTGCTCATCGTTTTATTTTGGTTGTCTAAAAGTACAAATTTAAGCATCCCGGCCATCGAAACGGCCTCTTTTTTTTGCCCAAGGCCTTCGAATAATTAAAAATATCAAAATAAGCCCTTTAATCCATCGTTGTGATATAGTTCTGAACCGGAAATGATAAATTTGCACCATTATTTGGTTTCGAATGGATTTAATAAAAGCATATACAAAAGGATTGCCTCCCGAAAATGAGGCCAAACAATTTGGAGCACTTGTCGCTGCCGGTGGCCAATGGGTCATTATTCCGCATGTAAATCCCGATGGCGATGCCATTGGCGCGTGTCTTGGTTTGAGCCATATTCTCTCGGCTGCCGGCATTGAGAGCCGTGTTGTATTGCCCGATACCTGCCCCGATTATCTCCGTTTTATTGCAGGATCGGACCAAATGATTGACTATAAGGTGCAGCCGCAGATTGCAGAAGATGCCATTAAAAGTGCCGATGTTATTGTGTGGTGCGATTTTAACGCTGCCAACCGTTGCGGCGATCTCGAAAAACCGGCATCGTTACCCGGCAAACAGCGCATTATGATAGATCATCACCTCAATCCGCCGGCATTCGACGGCCTGATGATTTCGCACAAGGCGGTGTCGTCGACCTGCGAGCTTATTGTGCGTTTGGTGGCCGAGGCGAATCTCATCCATTTAATGAGTCTTGAGGCGGCTTCGGCATTGTTTGTGGGTATTCTTACCGATACCGGGGGGTTTGCTTATAGTTGTTCTGAACCGGCATTTTTTGGATTGGTATCGGCACTGATGACATTTGGCGTGGATAAGGATGCCATTTGGCACGAAATAAATAACCGCCAGAGCGAAGGCCGTGTGAGGCTAACGGGATTTGCATTGGCCGAAAAGATGGAGATTATCCCCGAATTTAAAACTTCGGTTATTGCGCTTAATAGTGCCGAAATGCAACGGTTCGACTATAAACCCGGCGATACCGAAGGTATAGTAAATTTGCCATTGGCAATAGAAGGTGTGGAATATTCGTTTCTGATTACCGAACGCGATAACCGCACCCGAATTTCGATGCGAAGTATTGGAAATAATCCGGTAAATACGTTTGCTTCCACCTATTTCGATGGTGGCGGGCACAAAAATGCGTCGGGTGCCAATAGCGGGTTGAATGTGGCTGATACCGCAAAACGGCTAAAACAACTTTTACCCGAATTATTAAAGCTAAGAAAATGAGGCGGATTTGGATATTGGCTTTAGCCATACTGTGGTTGCAAAGCTGTGGCAAAAAACGTAGCGGTAATGATGAGGTGCTTTACAATGTGCAAAACCATACCCTTGTTGAAATGCACAAGGAATTGGTGGATAAGGAGCAAGGCGTAATTGACCGGTATATCGATAAATCGAATCTCGATTTTGAACGTACAGGTACCGGCTTGGCTTATGCCATTGTTGGAAAACCCGGCGAAATGAAAATTGAGCGGGATGCCCGCGTAACCCTGAGGTATAACATTGAAAACACCGAAAAGGTGGTGCTATACTCAAGTTCTGCTGATGGATTGAAACATTTGGTGGTTGGCAGACGTGAATATGAGGCCGGACTCGACGAGTTGTTGCTAAAACTACATTGGGGCGATAGTGCTGTGGCGTTGTTGCCATCGCATTTGGCCTATGGGCTCTATGGCGATAATCATAAAATTGAACCGGGACAGGTAATTGTTTACAAAGTGAAGGTTGTTCAGGTACTCAATTGATGTGGTAGTGCAAAGTGAAGATAAAATTATATCTTTGACCCATTGATATTGTAAAGTAATTTGGCAGAGTTCGTGTTGTTGAATCAACCTTCAGGCCGTGGTTCATCCGAAAAAATGTAAAAAATGATTGAAATGGAACGGAGCGGACGAATTATTTGGCTTCGGTTCACACAAAATAATAATGACAAAATGAAAAAAACATTCTTACTTATTGTAGCTGTTGTGGCTGTATTTATAGCGGCTTGCAGCGATACGACCCACGAAGATAATATTGCAGCCGAAGCATCGGCATTGGCAAATTATGTAGCTAAAGCCAAAAAGGCGGGGTTGATTCCCGATTCGGTAAAACGCCAGTCGAGTGGGTTGTATTACGTGGTTCGTACCATGGGGCATGGCGATACGGCCGTAACCAACCAGTACGTGCGCATTAGGTACACTTGTTATCCGTTAACCGACAGTACGGTGTCGGTGAGTAATTTGGAAGACGAAATTCCCGCGACATTCCAGTTGTTAAATACCGGAAGTACCAATACTTTTCCTCAAAATATGCTTGGGCTTCACGAGGCGGTATCGCATTTGCGCGAAGGCAGTAAGGCAACTGTGTTAGTGCCCTCGCCATTAGGTACTTCTACCAAAGGTTTTACGTACAAGGGGGTTGCATTTAAGGGTTACACTACATTGCGTTTTGAAATTGAGGTAACCGACATTCAAAACTAAGCCAATGATTCCCGAATTGCTGCCTTTTTATCCGTACAAAGGGTCGGACAAAATACCGCACAATATAAACGCTGAAGTTTATTTGCAATTAATTGCTTCGATTGAACCACAAGAAGGCGATTTGAGGTTGTATATTATTGTGGACAAACTGAAGCAGGAACTTTCTGTTTTTGCAGGTACAACGCTGAAAGTTGGTCTCGAGAAAAAAGTGGCCACATTTGCATTTACCGCTATGTCGGGTACAGCGGGCCCTAAAGTGCGTAACAACGACGGACAGATACCTGAGGGGTTTTATTACATCACACACTTTAACCCCGACAGTAAATACCATTTGTCGCTACGAATTAACTATCCGAATAGTTGCGATTTACGACGTAATAGCACCGATCCGGGTGGCGATATTTACATCCATGGCGGCGAAAGTAGTGCGGGCTGTATTGCCATTGGCAACGAAAATATGGAGCGGTTGTATGTAATGGTTCAGGTTGCGAAATACTTTGGGCAAGAGCGTGTAGGGGTTACCATTGTGTAGGGATTTCATTTGCTGAACGTAAAACCGGCAATTACTCGCGGAAGTAATTTAAAAAAATCGCTATATTTGCATCGTTCAAAATAATTAATAGTTTGGGTTGTTAGCTCAGTTGGTTTAGAGCATTACCTTGACAGGGTAGGGGTCATCGGTTCGAATCCGGTACAACCCACAAACACTAAAACAGGCCGAACCACGGTTCAGCCAAAAAAATAGATTGCATGAAAACCACTATTCTCTCTGTCTTTTTGTTTGTATTATTTTCGGTTGGTGTGCCGGCTCAATCTATACTGCAACATTTCGATCAAAATCATAAAAATTCTATTACCATAGTTCGCGATGCAAAAGTCGATACGCTTTTGGCCCTGCAAAAGGCTGTAAATATTGCCGAAAATGGGGTTGTGGGGTATCGGGTGCAACTGTTTTGGGGCAACAGCCAGCAAACCTCGCGTACAAAAGCCGAAGAGGTAAAAGCACGTTATCTGGCACTCGAAAATCATAAAAGCGAGATTTATACCATTTTCGAATCGCCTACATGGAAAGTTCAGGTTGGCGATTTCAGAACATACCCCAACGCCCTTAAACTTAAAGCCGAGCTCGAAAAACAATTTGCCGATATGGCTGCCTATATTCGCATTGTGCAAACCAAAGTAAACCCCTGAAATTGTAATATTGCCGAAATAAGGCGTTAACGTGCATTAAAACGCCGTATGTCAAAAAGTATTTTACTACTTTTGCGCTTTCAAAAATCGGGATATGAGTGATCAGATAAAACACGAGTGTGGTATTGCTTTTATAAGACTTTTAAAACCACTGAGTTACTATCAGGAGAAATACGGAACTTGGGCTTATGGCCTGAACCGGTTGTATTTGATGATGGAGAAGCAACACAACCGCGGGCAGGACGGTGCCGGTGTAGTAAGTGTTAAGATAGAGCAGGAACCCGGAAAGGAGTATATCTTTCGCGAGCGTTCAATCCAAAAGAATTCGATCGCCGATATTTTCAAAACCATTAATAAACATTTCGAACCGACTACCGACGAAATGTTTCAAAACTTTAAAGATGCCGATTGGGCACAAAAAAACCTGCCTTTTGTTGGCGAAGTTTACTTGGGTCATCTGCGGTATGGGACATTTGGACGCAACAGCATCGAATTTTGTCATCCCGTTCTACGCCAGAACAATTGGCGGTCGCGCAACCTGGCACTGGCCGGCAATTTTAATATGACCAATACCGACGAAATTTTCAATCATCTTATCGAACTGGGTCAACACCCGAGCAACTACACCGATACGGTAACCGTTCTCGAAAATATTGGACATTTTACCGATACTCAGGTTCAGGAACTCTTCGAAAGGTTTAAACGCGAAGAGCATCCGAACAATAAAATATCGCAACTGATACACGATCATCTCGATGTGGCATCCATTCTGCGTAGCTCGTCTAAAAGATGGGATGGCGGTTATGCCATGGCCGGAATTTTTGGTCACGGCGATGCATTTGTAACCCGCGACCCCTGGGGTATTCGTCCCGCATTTTATTATGCCGACGACGAAGTGGTTGTGGTAGCCAGCGAACGGCC
>QKHT01000156.1 GCA_003249935.1 Bacteroidota bacterium | reverse complement strand
CAGTCCCTCCGGTGCTTTTACAAATTTTTCGTTTAAAAGCGCCGAGTCTATCGTATAGAGTGCCTCTGAAAATTTCATGTTAAGCCATTTAAGCCCCAAAGATAAAAAAATGATGTGAGATTGAAAGAGTAAAGATGTGGAGATTTGGAAATGTGGAAATGTGGAAATGTGGAAATGTGAAGATGTGGAAATGTGAAGATGTTCACTGCTCACTGCTCACTGCTCACTGCTCACGGCTCACTGCTCACTGTTCACTGCTCACTGCTCACTGTTCACTGCTCACTGCTCCCTGTTCTGTTCACAGCCAATCACTGATAAAAATCATCGAAAAGGTGGTTGGTAAAATGAGAAACATCATAGACATTACCGGTTAAAGCCTGTTTTTTTGACTTAAAATAAAACAGCGTACAAGAAATGCTTAATAAACTGATAGTAAAAATATTGCCACTCATGCCCGAGAAGCTGGTATGGCAATTTTCGAAACGGTACGTAGCCGGTTCAACCCTTGGCGATGCCATACGCGTCTCGCGCGAACTTAATAAAAAAGGGGCCAAAGTTACGATAGACCTTTTGGGCGAGTTTATTACCGATTTAGGCCAGGCCAACGAAAACAAAACCACTTATCTCAACATTCTTAATGCCATTGAGCGAAACCATATTGATGGGAATGTATCCATAAAACCCACATTTTTCGGTTTGTTACTCGACGAAAAAACGGCACACGATAATATCGCCGAAGTGGTTCATGCCGCCAATGAAATAGGAAATTTTGTTCGCATCGACATGGAAGATTCGGAATGTACCGATCGTGAGATAGCACTATACAAGTCACTTTTCGAAAAATATCCCAATGCAGTTGGTTTGGTTTTACAAGCCTATCTGCGCCGCACAGCCAATGATATAACACAGTTGGCACAATTGAATGCGAAAGGCGGAAAAGTTAACTTCCGAATTTGTAAAGGCATATATATTGAACCCGAAGCCATAGCGTTTAAAGGTTATCAGGAGGTGCGCGATGAGTATCTGCACGATTTGGAACTGATGTTAGATAATGGTATCTATGCCGCCATTGCCACGCACGACAAATACCTTATTGAAAAAGCAATGGACATGATTAAATCAAAAAAAACAGACCCATCGATGTACGAGTTTCAAATGTTATATGGCGTAACGCCGGCCTTGCGCGATTTTATTCTGGCACAAGGGCACACCATGCGAATTTATGTACCATACGGGCAGCAATGGTTTGGTTATTGCAATCGCAGGATGAAAGAAAATCCCGGTATTGTAACGGATGTGATGAAGGCATTGTTTGTAAGAAATTAGGTTGAAGCGAAAAAGTCTGTATATCTAAAAAATCGTAAGATACATAAATACCTTAACAGGCTCGCATACTGCTATTTAAAAAATTCATGTACAAATCGTTCGACGTTCGACAAATTTTAAGCGGTTCATATATAGTTATCTACAAAATTTCACACTATTGTGTATTGTTCTAAAAATCCATGTATTATTAAAGTTTAACGAACTATTAAACATGTAACATTCTTAATTTCAATGCATTCCAAAACATAACAAACTATTGATAACCACACTAAGTGGAATCGCGTTTTTAATTACAAGCTGATTTTTTAATTATCGCTTACGGCAAAATGATTCGCGATGAATTATGACGAGAGAATAAAAAAAGAAAAGTAGGTTTGCGAATGTCAGTAAGCATTTTTCCAACAAACTACCGCCACCTTTTAATCAACGTATGACAAAAAATCACAAAAATTATTGGAGTGGCATTCTATTCGGCTACCTTTGCACCTACATTTTGCTAAAATATTAAACATCCAAATTAAAATGCAGAAGGTAATTGTTACCGGTTCAGCCGGATTTATAGGCTTTCATTTAACAAAAAGACTGCTGAATATGGGATTTGAGGTAGTTGGTCTCGATAATCTCAACGACTATTACAGTCTGAATTTAAAATATGCACGTCTGGCCGAAACCGGCATTTATGCTCCGGGCGAAACGATGTTTAATGGAGGGGAGAACCGGCACTATGAACCACTGGCATTCAACCAATTGGTTCAATCCGTAAGCCATAAAAACTACAAATTTATCAGACTAAACTTAGAAGATAAAGCCGGTATTAACGAACTATTTGCATCGGAACAATTCGACTACGTGGTTCATTTGGCAGCACAAGCCGGGGTAAGGTATAGTATCGACAATCCGGATGCCTACATCCAAAGTAACATTGTAGGTACATTTAATATATTGGAAGCATGCAGGCATCATCCGGTTAAACACCTGATATACGCCTCAAGCTCATCGGTATATGGAGATAATGCCACAGTACCATTTTCGGTTGATGCCAGGGTCGACTCGCCGGTAAGCCTTTATGCCGCTACAAAAAAAAGCAACGAACTAATGGCCTATACCTACAGTCACTTGTACAATATTCGAACCACCGGACTGCGTTTTTTTACCGTTTACGGTTCATGGGGTCGCCCCGATATGTCGCCCATTCTTTTTGCGGATGCCATTATCAGTCAAGCACCCCTCAAGGTATTTAACAATGGTAACATGTCGCGCGACTTTACTCATGTTAGTGATATTGCAGAGGGTATTGTTCGGGCGATGACTGCATTTTCGGATGAAAAGCCTTGCTATCGGTTATTTAACATAGGCAATGGACAACCTGTAAACCTGTTATGCTTTATTGAAACCATCGAAGCGGCACTGGGTTCAAAAGCACAAAAAATTATGATGCCGATGCAACCCGGCGATGTGCACCAGACCTGGGCCGACACCGCCAACCTGCAAGCGTTTACAGGGTTCAAACCAAAAACAAGACTTGAAGATGGTATTGCAGAATTCGTGGCCTGGTATAAACTGTTTTTCGACATTTAGAAGCGATAATTTGTAAGCGCAGATTAGAATTACCACTAAACGGTTTGGGCTAAAGCCATTGACTACGGGCTAAAGCCCAATCCAATTCATTAATTGCCTCCTGATTTAGCTGGAGGAATAAATTCACAAATGCAAATGCCTCTAACTAAAAAAGCGCATACACCTGTCGGTGCATACGCTTATCGAAAATCACAATATAAGGACAGTAACTATTGTTTCACCAACTTCTGACTGTAAGTTGCACCATTATCATTAGTAAGGTTTAAAAGATAAATACCTTTAGACAGATTTTCGGTATTAATACTTAACTTATTATCGGTTACACGACGGGTATAGACCAAGCCGCCGTTGGCCTTGTAAAGATTTACCTTTCCAATTGCAGTTTTCCCACTAAGAATAATGCGTTTATCGAACGGATTTGGTCCAAGGCAAAAGCCGCTATCGGTGATGGTTTTTACGCCATCTGGCACACTACTGTTCCCATTACCTGCATGTACAAATTTGCTTTCGGTAATCAGTGCTACCCAATCGGTAGATGTAGACGGGGCCGCACCAATAGATCGCGAACCATTGCCGGCTATACCCGAGAGGCCATTCTGAAGGGCACCACCATTTTCGGCACTATACCATTTTACATTATAAGTACCGGCACCAAGCGTAACGTTGGCCGAACCACCTTTGGGCAGATAAACAGCATATACCGAGCCGGTTTTTGCGAGACAATAGCCCGAGGTAGAGAGTGCATCGTTAGACTCCATTTGCCAAAAAGGGAGATAGAGATTAAAAAAGTCGTAAGCTCTTTTGCAATAATTCCATGTATCGCTACGGGTGGTAAAATCCTGGCAAGTAAGGTCGGTAGAACCCGTATGGTCGTAACCGAAATAATACTCCACACCTGCACCACCGGCCATCAGGTTCCCCCATAATACTTTTTCGCGAATTGCATGTTTATTAGGTGCCGCAGTACCTTTAGAGTCGTTACCACTTACAAAATCGTCCTTAGGCACACCCCATTGCGCACTACCCTGTTCGTCGTTGGCAACTACCCAAATTTTTCCGGCATTTTTGGAATTTTTTATCCAGTTAATCGTTTCGGAATGCACGTTAAGGTAAGGTGTTTGAATGGAAATACCTGTTAGCATCGATTTATTTCCGAGCAATGGTGTATAAATTCTGGTTTGATCGCCCGGTGCGGTATGCAACACCACATGACCTTTGTATGGATCGTGTGTGCCCATATATTCGGCCATGGCAATCCGCTGAGCATCGTTCTGTAAAGGTTTTTTACCAATATTAAAATTTGCGCCACACTCTTCGCCCAAATTCCAGTTTAGCGCCAGGTGATGGCCAAAGCGTGCAATAAGTTCGCGATAGTACAATTTACGTTCAACGCCGGTATTACCATCATCGAGCAACCGTTCGTTTTCTGTTTCCTGCATTTTAAAGTGCAAGTACATCCCCTTTGATGCTGCATGACTGAACACCACTTCCCACTGGTCTAATTTCGAGCAATCGAATTGTTTAAAGTTAGAATTCGTTACATAGGGATAAACATTTTTGTCGTCGCCATTAATATTCATGGTTAAAAACGAAAAACTGTTGAGACCCAAAGAGGAAAGATAATTAACTGCGCCAATAATACCTTTGCCTTTTGAGCCTTGCCAGATTGGGTCGCCCTCGTGCCAGTGTGTAACATGTGCCGAATAGTTTTTTCTGTATGAACCACTGTTGGGCGTATTATCGAAATCGGCATACGCTAAGAAATTTTCGGGCGAATCGGGTCCAATTTTTATAAAATACTCACCGGTACCGGCAAACTTAAGATACCTTTCGCCAACATACTCAAGGCGGCCGCGGCCGCGTAAATCGCGACCGGTTTTATCTGTTGCTTCTACGGCAATGGTGCCGGTTTTTCCATCCAATGGCCATACCGGTGCGCCAGCAAGCAGACCATCCGACACGGCCACGTTGGCCCCTGCACGAAATGTAACGGTATATTGCCACAAACCTGTTTGTGGCGGGCAGAAATGAATACGCCAGATATTACCCTGTGTAGCACCGGTTTCTTTTGCATGACCATCGGCAGCAAAATAGCCCGGCACCGTTAACGACACATTATCTTTAATAAAGGTAGCCTGAAGACGGTAATCTGAGAACGGATTTGGTGTACCGGTTTCACTGGCCGTTGGGCCAACAATTTCGAGGGTAATATTGTGCCATTGTTTTAATTCGCCCTGAACCCTAACGGCACTATTAGACACTTTTACGGTATCTGTAGAAGTAGGCGGACCGTCATTTGAACCACCAGTTCCACCTGTACCACCTCCGCCGGTGGTTCCACCCTTAAAAATTACAAAACTATAATCCACAGCAGTACCCGTACCCGGGGTAACTTTTAGCGTATATTTACCCTCGACCATGGCTGGCGGAGAGTTAAGTCCTGCGGCCCAATCGCGGTAATCGCCCGATATATCGCCAAACAGCGCATAAGGCGCACCCGATTCGGCGCGCAAATAAACAGTGCCATCGGGCGAAGTGAGCACAAAAGCACACGACCCGCTGGCTAAGGGATCGGGAGAGGTAACCCCACGGAAATTAATGAATGGCAATTCGGTGATATTAATCGTATCGCCATTGCCCGTAAAACCAGTTACGGCCTGGTCGGTGGCTGCATTAATAAGGTCGAGCCGCACCATGCTTTGAGACTGAAGGTTCAACCCAAAATACGTGATAATAAAAAGCGTTATTAAAAAGCGTATGTTCATTACTAAATATATTTTACAAAATGAATTTCCTAATTTATTAGGCTATACCGGTTCACCATACACATAAAATCCGAAACACACTTATATGGCAAAACAGCTGCACTATGGTTAAAATTAAAAAAAGCGCACAAACCTTGCAGCTTGTGCACTTTAAAAAATAAGGGGGGAAGAATGATTTTAGTCTACCACAAATCTTTCGCTTAACATTTGTCCATCGACACTTTGTGCTCTAAGCAAATACAAGCCATTATTTAAATCGGGGGTTTGTACTTCTGTTGTTAAACCATTAGCCGATTGAGAATAAATACATCGACCATCGGTTTGAAATATTTTTATATGTAAAAGATTTTTTGTGGACTGAACCGTAAACTTCCCATTACAGGGGTTTGGATAAACACTCAATCGGGCCGAACTATTGTCGGTAGTCAGTTTAACACCTACATTATCATCGGCACGTTGCGACTCGGGCAAACTGTTAAAGGTAGCTTCGTTCCACTGAATATCCGAATGGTAAAGGACCAAACGGTCAATAGCATGTCCGCTGGAACGTCCGGCTAAGCGTATTTCGTGAATACCCGGCGTATAGTGTATCTTAGGAAAATACACAAACTCGGCATAAACCGGTTCAAAATTAGTTCCCCACGACCAAACCGTTTTACTTTGAATCCAGACTTTTGTAAATTTTGTCATGGTGTAACTATTTCCCTTGCTTCCGGTCATTGGTAAAATCTGGCCCGATGCCAATTTCACAAAAGTATCGTTGCCCTGGTCGCTGGCTTGTCCCGAATTGTGTTGTTTAGTTCTCCATCGAAAGGTATAATCGCCCTCTTTGGTAATTTTAAAACGGATAACCAAAACACCTTTTGCCGCAGCATCTTCCTGAGTAATTGCCGAACTATTCGAACCAGCCCATTCAATCCAGCCATTACCCAATGCACCAGCCATCGAAGCATCGGAGAGATCGGTTGAAGGCACTTTTTTCCATTCGGAAGATACAGCCAGTTTTTCGGGTTCCATAATAACTATACCGCCCGATTCGATATAATCGCCGGTTTGCGCTTTACAAACCGGGTCGAAGCTCACTTGTTTCCAACGTCCGCGAGAAAAAGCAGTGGTATTACCTTCGGGAATTTTGCCGTTGGTATGCGAATTAAATTCAACCTGTATAAGATCGCCGGTTTTTACAGCCACATTTTTCCATGTTTTCGTAGCCTGCACATAATCGACAGTGGTGGCAGGATTCTGGAACTCACCCACAAGTACACCGCCCACTTTTAACCGATAGGTCGATTCGCCATCGGTTTCGGTAAGCGTAGTAATGGTTATATCATAATTGTCGGTAGCTTGCGAAAAAATAGCCTGTGCCGCTGCAAATACACCTTTATACGATGCTGCATTTATAGCCAGGCACTGGTTGCCGGCATCGGCATAGGCAGGACTGAATCCTGTGATACCGGTAAATACCGGGAAAGAAGTAAATGATGCCAACGTAATTACTGTACCACAACCATTTGGAGTAGGAGGAGGAGTAACAGTACCACCGCCACCGGTTGAACCGGTTTTCTTAATCACAAAAGAGTATTCAACAGCTGTACCTGTGCCAGGGGTTACTTTCAGGGTATATTTACCCTCAACCATGGCTGGAGGCGAATTTAAACCTGCGGCCCAATCTTTATAATCGCCCGAAATATCGCCGAACAACGCATAGGGTGCACCTGTTTCACTTCGCGAATAAGTGGCACCGGAAGGCGTGGTAAGTAAAAAGGAACATGGCGTACCTGTAACCATTGGATCGGGCGAGGTTACAGCCCGGAAATTAATCATAGGATACACATCAACATCAATCGTATCGCCAAAACCTGTAAAACCGGCAATAGCTTTATCGGTTGACGCATTGATCAGCTCAAGCCGATCCATGCTTTGACTGTGTATCCGGCCAAACATACCGGCAAAAAACAATAAGAAAAAAAGGACTTTGTTCATCGTAACAGAATTTAATAATATTAAAACTAGTAGCTCTAAAAATGGCAAAACATTTTGTATACATTATGTTTGTATACAAAACTAACCGTTCAAACCTTAAGCAATGGAGAAAAAAGTGTATATTATAAGGGGGGAAACACAATATTTTTAATGTATATCTAATATTTTACACCCAAAATCACAATTTTCTCACAATTGGGATAATCATTCGTTTACATTCAAAAGTAGAGACGTGGCATGCCGCTTCTGATTAGGAAGACTGCACTTCGATTGTGGCACGAAGCATTTGATAAGCATACCAACAACAGCTCCTGCACCTTACCTGTGGCAGGCCACAGTTGAACAACAAACGAGGAAAAGGGGCAGATCCATCACAGGGAATTAATTTGCATTTACTTCAATGGCACAGCGGATAAACAACAAATTATTTAAATATAAGACGCGGCAAGCCACGTTTCTACTGCCACCAAACATATAAAATATTCTTAAAAAACCGTGAAAAACATTACTTTTGGGTTCGAAATAAAACAGAGATGGAGCAACATAAAATAGATTATTACAACAATTTAGGCGAACAGCAGCAAAGCATATTAAAAATAGCCGCTACAGTATGTTACAATTTTGATTATAATACGCTTTATAATCTTCAACTTCCGAAATATGCAAAAAAGCTAACCACTTCTGCAATACATAAACTAATTATGGATGGTAACGAATTGGTAAAAGTGAGCACCAGCTATCCATACCAGGTAAGTATAAGTCCCGATTTTTTGGTGTTTATATTCCCCCAATTAGTTTCGGAAAAAATGATCGCGAGCGAGACGAAACGACCACAAACCAGAATAGGAGAACTTCAATCTTTGCATATTTTATACCAACTGCTCAGATCGCTTTGGTTCGATGAAAAAAAGATCCCTGAAAACGAATCGGAGTTTATGGTTCGTGCAGATTACATTACGCGTGAGGCATTGAGTAACATCATTGGCTTAGCTAATTACAAACCCTATATTACCCTTTTGCAGCCAACTTTTGTCGAATATCTCATCAACATAAAAATCCAGTATTACATAAAACGACTCGATTCAATTACATTATTAGCAAAAGATATTGAAGAGATCCAAGCACTGTATAATGCAAAAGACAAAGAAAACATTCGGACATACAAACTATCGATGCAACATCTCTTTTCGGGGCAAATTGCCAGGTTTAAGTTGGACTTCGAAAATATAAAAACGCCGCTTCACGAATGGGCTGATGGTCTTTTGAGCCTTCAAAACGGAAAGCCGGTCACCGCCATTAACCACTTTGAAATGGGCAATTTAATCTATCAGACCGAACAGCCCCTTTACCTTTTACCCCAAGAGGCGGAATTTGCTTTCTTTTATGTCCTCTCACTACTCTGTCAGCCATCGGATGTCGCCACTAAAAAGTTAAAAAAACTCAGCACCTATATCAAAAAAACACCGGGCATCGAAAACGATTCGGCCCTTTCGACCATGGTATTTTATGGTCTTCAAGATGTAACAAAGCTCAAACTCTATGCCGACAATCTCATTAATTTGTTGGGCTATGCCATTTCGCCGAGAAATAAATTATGGATATTGTTGGCTTTGTATGTCGTCGACGAAAAACCGCGGGAGACCACATTTGATGAATTTGAGCATTTAACGCTGAAGGCCGCAAAAAACGGTTTTAAGATGCTG
Source organism: Bacteroidota bacterium (assembly GCA_003249935.1). GTDB lineage: Bacteria > Bacteroidota > Bacteroidia > Bacteroidales > UBA5342 > SZUA-561. Next base: position 22,049 of record QKHT01000156.1, on the reverse strand, counting down.
GCATATGAAGCCGCCTTTGCCTTAAAATCATATACCACACAGCAACATCGCATCAATACATTATATATAGAATTGGCCGAAGAGCTGAAGTATAAGCCCATGCTGGCCAATATGGAACGATTGCCCGAATGGGAAAAACAGTTGAATACACTTTTATCTGTTTCGGGTGGAACCGGCTCACGAAAGGCACAGGAAAGCGAAAGCTCCCGGGTGGTTTATCAGGTTGAACCCATGCAAAATTACATACAGCCTCTGATGCAAAAGCGCAATGCAACGGGGCAATGGTCGGCCGGACGAAACATTGCACTCAAAACCTTTGCCGAAGGCAAAGCAGAGCACATGACCGAACAAGACATACGCATAGCGCGGAAAGTGGTAAAAGAACGGTCGTATTATGGCGACAATTATGTTTGGACTCATGATGCCATTTACGAATTGGCAGGGCATCCGTATTTGTTTCTGTATGGCAGCGTGGATGTCCCTATTGAATTGATATTGTCGCAACCGGAACTCAGAATTACAAAAACAAAAAAAGGCTATACGGTACAATCGAACGTGTCGCTTGTGGGCGCAGTATACAGCACCATTGTCACCAAGGAGACCAATACACGATACCATGTCTATAAAATAACACCACAACAAAGGGTTATTCTCAACACCTTTGGCAACAACCATCTCGAAATTCCCGAAGAAGGGAAAGATAAGCTGATGCAGGTATTAGGACAGATTAGCGGACAGGTAACCATCCATTCCGATTTGGTTCAGACCGAAAACAAAAACATGCAAACCGTACCGGCCGACAATCGCATAAGGGTACAACTGCTGCCTATGGGCGACGGACTGAAGGCAGAACTTTTTGTAAAGCCATTTGGGTCTATACCACCCTACTGCAAACCCGGTGTTGGCGGAAAAACACTCATTACCACGGTTCAGGGCGAACAGTTGCAGGTAAAACGGAGCATCGATACCGAGAAAGCAAATGCAACCCGAATATTCAATGAGATAAACACGCAAACCAATTTTGACATATCGGACGGACTGATGGTGTTCGACAATCCGAAAGATGCGCTAATACTTCTCGATATTTTATTAAAACTGCCGGACATCGCCATCGTGGAGTGGCCCGAAGGCGAGCGGTTCAAAATTAAAAAACATGTCGGCTTCGAACAGTTAAAACTAAAAGTTAAAAGCACAAACAACTGGTTCGAACTTCAGGGCGAACTCACCGTCGACGAAGAAACAGTGCTAACCATACAACAACTGATAGACATTACAGCCAAGAGTCACAACCAATATGTGGAGCTAAAACCGGGAGAGTTTTTGGTTTTGAGCAAAAAGTTAAAACAACAATTAGAAGCTTTACAGGCATTTACAAGTGTTGGCAAAAACGGCTTGCAGATTAACAAATTTGCATCTATTGCCATGGACGATTTTTTCGACAGTGCAGCCAAACTCAATTCGGACAAAGCGTTTAAGGAGTTTCGAAAAAATACCTTATCGAACGAACCCATCAACGATGCCGTGCCAACCAATTTGTTGGCCGAGTTACGGCCATATCAGGAAGAAGGTTTCCGATGGATGGCCCGATTAGCCTCGTGGGAAGGTGGGGCTTGCTTAGCCGACGATATGGGTCTGGGTAAAACGATACAAACACTGGCTATTCTGCTTCACCGCGCACATGAAGGGCCCGCATTGGTCGTATGCCCAGTGTCGGTTCAGCCCAACTGGATAAGTGAAACCACACGGTTTGCCCCCTCGTTAAACATTAAAACACTGACATCGGGCAACCGTGAAGAGACATTTGCAGGCCTTGAAGCCGGTGATATCTTGGTGGCTTCGTATGGCCTGATACAATCGGAAGCGGTACTGTTTGCTAAAGCCGGTTTTGCCACCATTATACTCGACGAAGCCCATTCGATAAAGAACTTTACCACCAAAACCTCCAAAGCAGTAATGATGTTACAGGCACCGTTTCGCGTGGCACTCACCGGTACACCGGTACAAAACCATTTGGGCGAAGTGTGGAACCTGTTCAATTTTATAAACCCCGGATTATTGGGAACCCTCGCCCACTTTACCGATCGGTTCATTAAAAACAACGACGAAGCCTCGCGCAAGCACCTGAAAAAACTCATCGCACCATTTATTTTGCGCAGAACCAAATCGGCCGTACTCGACGAACTGCCGCAAAAAACAGAAATCGTAAAAAAAGTAGAACTCAGCACCGAAGAGATGGCCTTTTACGAAACACTACGTCGCCAGGCCATTGCCGCACTCGAAAGCGACGATGGACCACAAGGTGCCAAACATCTGAAAGCATTAGCCGAAATAACCAAACTACGTCAGGCTTGTTGCAACCCGTTATTGGTGAACCCCGACATTAAAATCGGTTCAACCAAACTAAATACTTTTCTCGAAATTGTGGCCGAATTAATCGAAAACAACCACCGTGCATTGGTATTCAGCCAGTTTGTAACACACCTCGCCATTGTAAAAAAGGCATTGGATCAGCAAGGAATATCATACAAGTATTTGGATGGGTCGACGCCTATGGCCGAACGCGAGAAACAGGTGAAAGCATTTCAGGCCGGCGAAGGGGAGCTGTTTTTAATTAGTCTTAAGGCAGGTGGTTTAGGGCTGAACCTCACCGCAGCCGACTATGTGATACATATGGATCCATGGTGGAATCCGGCTGTGGAAGACCAGGCATCGGACCGAGCACACCGGTATGGACAAACACGGCCGGTAACCATCTACCGCATTGTGGCACAAAACACCATCGAAGAAAAAATAATACAATTACACAACACCAAACGCGACCTCGCCGATACACTTCTCGAAGGCACCGACCAATCGGCCAAACTTTCGGTCACCGAACTGATGTCGTTGATTAGGGAAGATGCGGGCTTGTGATAATGTGGAGATGTGGGAATGTGGAAATGTGGGAATGTGTGCCGTAGGCATCCCTTCGGGAAAAATGTGGAAATGTGGAAATGTGTGCCGTAGGCATCCCTTTGTTTTTGCATAATCTTGCGAAAATAACGGGTTTCTCGTGCGCATCTATCCATTTACAAAAAAACAATTTAGTAATGCATGATTAACTCATTCCGGGATCCTAACCCAAATAAAATATTAAACACTCACATTTTTATAAAATAGTATGGGCATACCCTCAGGGTATGCCCATTTAAAATTATTAACCACAAACTTCGCTAATTATAATACCACCAATTTGGAACAATACGCTTTACCTTCATTTTGCAGATGCAGCAGATAAATACCGGAATTTAAGTTAGAAGTATTAAGTTCGCGTCCTTTTCCTTGCTTAATTAAAGCACCATTCAACGAATTGAGGGTATACGCCACGGTTTGATTATCACTACTAAATACAACCGTTTTACCAGCTTTAACCGGATTGGGGTAAACCGCGTAACTATTAACCCGTATTACAGGATTTGCACTTGGTGCATTACAGTCTGTAATAAAACTATTTCCATTTTTAATTTCGGTAATCGACACGCCTGCGGGTAAGGTTCCAACAACAGAAAAGGCCGCATTTGAACTTACACCAAAAAATGTATTACTACTTGCAATAATTTTTTCGGAGTTAACGGCAATATCTAATGTACTTGCAGTTTGAGTGCAACCTCGTATTTCGTTATTGGTAATATTCAACCCCCTGATTTCGCCTTTGATATAAAATGGTTGCGCCCCTGTTAGCCCCGAGATATTGTTCGAATCAACGGTATGGTTTCCAAAAGGATAAGCCATAGGTATCACACTGTAAAATTCGAAAGCATGTTCCGGCGAATTACTTATTGTGTTATTGCTGAATGTTATAAATCTGTTCGATTCGCGCACATCGATACCGCCGTTATCTATGCTATTGTTTACAACTTTAGAATATCCAATAAGCCGGCTTTGAATGCCAAGCATCAAAATATCCGAGTTTTTTAACCGGTTGTTCCTAATCGTAAATTGTCGGCTATCGGTAATTAAAATACCCGGACAACGCACCTTTGTATTGGGATTGTTGCTATCGGAGGTGCGTAATTTAACATCGATATCGTTATTTTCAATCAAAAAATTCTGACAATGCTCCTCAATATGCAACGCCTGATTGTAAGTATTAAAAGCCAACAGATTTCGGCTATAAAAGGTATTGTTTCTGATGGTTACATCGTTGATTCGGGCAAAAGCCACCCCAAAGTGCGTAAACTCAATAAACTTATTATTTTCGACCACCACATTGGTAATATCCGAACTTTGGTCAAAACTCATACACATTTGGCCCTGATCCTTAAAAACACTGTTTTTTATTACAATATTATGCTGATTGCGTTGCCCTTTGGTAACAATACCTCTAAGTGGTGCAATAATCGTATCGGCATCAAAAATGATGTTTTTTAAGTGGCTGTACATTCTAAACATAACCACATTACCACTTTCTTTATACGTAACGGGGTCCACAGCATAATTACCAATAAATTTCGAGTTCTTAATGGTTACATCGCGAGCATTATTATCGATAGAAATTACTTCGTGCGTATATGTTCGGTTAATTTGAGTAACATCCACATCAATATAGTCAATGGTATTGCTCCCTTTTAAGAACCACATGCGGTCATTCGTTAATATAAAACAGGGTTTTTTGTTCCCCACCCCTTTTATAGAAACAAAACGAGGAATAGCCAGCATATTTGAAGTGGCTTTATACACCCCCGAAGCGACTTCTATGGTTCCACCATCGGGCAAATCGGCAATTGCAGCTTTTAATCCGGCATATCCATCGGCCGATGTATACGGAGAAGCTTCGGTACCATTACCGGTTACGTAGTTTTTGAGTTGAACACTTTTTACCGGTATTTTGTCGGCATAAGATTCTTCGGGAATGACTACATCATGAGGAAAGAAAAGCGTATCTGCTTGCGGATACCGGTACTTTTCTTCCACCGTAACATTCTCGCTTACTACGGTTAAACTATTAATAATTTCAACGCTCACGCGCTCGATCAACTTAATTGAACTGCCTTCGTAAATGGCGTATTCATTATTGTTTTGTTCCGGAGTGCCGGTAAAACTCATTGTAATAGTTTTCCCTAAAAATGTGCGGGGATCGAATTTCCATTTACCCAAATCGCCTTTGTTGGCACTCGAATAATTATTAAAAACCATGGGGGTAATACTACCTTCTTTTGTAATTAACATAAAAAACTCACGTGGCATATCTCTTACATGCTCGCGTGCGTAAACGTGGGTAAAATAACCCGTAATGTTATAATCGGCACCGGTTACCACCGTTGGTAATATAATACAAAGGGATAGCAAGTATTGCTTTAAGTGATGTATCATTTTTTATATTATTTAAAATTCACAATTTATATTACGTTTTAAAAATTTAGTTTTCAGCTTCAAAAAAGTAAAGTTTTTTTTATTTAGAACCAGCCACTATTTTACTTATTATAAAAGGTTTATCCTCTCCTGGAGGAATTATTTTAACAGATTGATGTTTTACCTTTCCATGCAATGTTTTCACTTTTAATCGAACAGGTTTGCCATATTCTGGTGGAATTGGTATACGGATAGGAAGTACAACCTGTTTGTTTAAAATGGTATAAGTTCCAATCGTGGCACCTTCCATCGAAGTTTCGATAATCGCCTCTTTGGTTGCCGATTCGAAGTTTAACTCGGCCTGCCAGGTATTGACATAAAACCCGGGGTCGACAAATGTTATTTCGTATTCAACCCAAGCCATGTTATCTTCATTATATGTTACCGATGCACTCATCTCTGATTTGTCGGAATAAATACAATCCCAGTGCTTGCTCCTGTTTTTGTCACTGCCATTAAAGTAACCACTCTTTTGGCCCACTTTTATTGGGAGAATATCTCCGCCTTTGACTTTTACAGTTTTTATTGCGCTAATATTATGGCTCGAATTGCCAACCATTATTTCGAATTCGCCAGCCTCAACTACAAATTTATTTTGAATGGTATCATAATATGCAAAAGCTTCGTAAGGTAGCTTAATTTGAACCGATTCTGTTTTTCCGGCATCCACCCTTATACGTTTAAACCCTTTCAATGCTTTCAATGGCACCCTTTGCGAAGCTTTCACATCGCGGATATACACCTGAACAACCTCATCGCCATCCATGATTCCGGTATTGCTGATGTTTGCAGAAACCACAACATCGCTCCCGGCGTTCACTTTATTGGAGCTAAGGCTCACCTTATCAATCTTGAAATTAGTATAACTCAACCCATAACCGAAAGGATAAAGAGGCTTGCCTTTAAAATACATGTAGGTTCGTCCGCTTTGAATGTTATAATCGTAGAAATCGGGCAAATCGCTATCCGACCTATACCAGGTAGAGGTTAATTTTCCGCCGGGGTTAACATCACCAAACAGAACATTGGCCAATGCAGTACCTTGCTCCTGACTATTTGGCCACAAACAAATTATACCGGGAATATTTTCATGTTCCCAAGTAATGGCTGTGGGACCACTAGGCACCAGTACCAAAATAATGTTTTTGTTTACTGCCTGAACCGCTTTAATGAGTTTATGCTGGTTTCCGGGAAGCTTTATCGATGTTCTGTCCACATTTTCGGTCGAAGTTGTTTCGTCGTTTCCAACAACAATAATTACTTGCTCCGACTTTTGAGCTAAGTCTACAGCTTCTGTTATCTTTTTGTCGTCATCGGCATGGGCGTTTACATTACAACCTTCGGCATAGTTCACGTTGGCAGAAGTTGCTTTCTTTATTCCTTCGAACGGACTAATTTTACGCTTTGGGAAACCGGAATAAATACCCATCCAGCATCTATTGGCAAAAGGTCCAATAACAGCAATGCTCTTTGTGTTCTTCTTCAACGGTAAAACATTGTCATTCTTCAACAGCACAATGGCTTGTTCAGCAGCTTTAAGAGCGAGTTTTTTGTGCGCATCGCACTCCAAAACACTTACCGGAATTTTCGAGTAAGGATTCAACGCCGGGTCATCAAAATCGCCTGTCATAAAGCGTAACCTTAGCAACCGGCGCACCGATACATCCAACTCAGCTTCCGTAAGTAAGCCTTGCTCAATGGCTGGTTTAAGGGCATATACCATAGGGGCTTGTTTTTTATCGTTACGAAAACACTCTTGATCGACACCAGCCTTTATGGCCATAGCAGCAGCTTGGGGCTGGCTTTTAGCATACTTCATATTTTTCTCAATACCTTGCACAGCAGTCCAATCGGCAATTACATACCCGGCAAACCCCCATTCATTGCGCAAAACCCCATTAACCGCCCAGTTGTGAGCCGAGCATGGGATACCGTTAAGACCATTTAATGCTGTCATAATTCCGGTAGCCTCTTCATCTACAATACAAGTTTTGTAGGTTGGGAAATAATACTCGTACAAATCTTTTCGGTTAATATAGGAGTGGTGACTTTCGCGTCCCTTATCTACATTGTTGGCCACATAATGTTTTACAGTGGTAACCGTTTTGGTGTATTTGGGGTCGTTGCCCTGCATGCCACGCACGTACATTCGTGCCATTTCCGACATCAGAAAAGGATCTTCGCTATAACACTCTTCATTACGTCCCCACCGGGGGTCGCGAGCCATGTTAACCGTTGGCGAAAACATCATTACTTCTTTTGAACCATTATTTTTCAATGCTCTTGCCTCATTTGATATGGCAGTAGCCACATCAAACATCAAGTCCGGATTCCATGTGGCCCCCATGGCAATATTTTGTGGAAATTGAGTGCAATTCCAAGCAATAATCCCATGAAGAGCCTCGCCGTACCATTCAAATTTAGGAATATGTAACCGCTCTATCCCTGGTATCACAGAGCCACAATAACTAATTTTTTCATCTAATGTCATTTTCGACAACAAGTCGTCAACACGAGCGTTGAGATTTGCACTTGGATCTTTCCACACTTGCGCTTTTAACACCGATATGGTCATCAGAATGACGAACAAACTACTTACTATCTTCTTAGATTCCATTACTTTGTATTTTAAACTTGCAATGTTTATTTATTATTTTCGGCCAGACTAACTGCTGTAATCGCCAGTGCGGGCACATTTACTTTTATCAATTTTTCGCCAATAGCCAACTCAAATACGCCATCTTGCACGTCGGTGTTCTGTACCAAAACCTTAATAGTTCCATCAGGAGATTTTACGGTTATAATGGGGTGAGTATTACTTCGGTTTACCGATGCGATGCGTACATCACCGGGCCGAATAAACTTGCTGATAATATACATTGCGTTGTAATCGGGATTATATTGAACCGTTCTATTTTTCCGATCGATATTGATCAATGAGTTTTGTGGCCAGCCCCAACCGCTTTTAGTGGTTTCGTTCAAGATCATGTTCCAATAGGTAAAGTTAGTACATCCGCTATTTATATAACCGGCTACTTCTTTCAAACGGTTTTCAGCTTCTTTCATCGAATTAGCACCATTGTAACAGTCTCCTTCGGTATGTATCATGCGCATGTTTGGCAGCAAAACCCGAGCATCATTAATAATTTTCGATTCAGTATATTGAATGCCGATACCATCGATACCCTCAAGATTTTTGCACTGAACAAAATCCATCAGATCCATCTGGTCGGCGGCCCGGAATGTTCCCGCGTAAATTTTTGTTTTAATTTTATTCTGCTTAAAAGCCGGTGCCATATATAAGTTGGCAAAAGCAACCATCTCTTTGGCCGGAAAAATACAACTTGGATATTTTGTATCCGCATCGTTCTCGTTCTGAATACAAATTCGGTCGAGCCTTACACCTTCTTTTTCATAAGCCTGTACATATTTTACAAAGTAAAGGGCATAGGCTTTTTGAATATCAGGGTCACTTTTCATGCGATTACCTTCCTTTTGCAACCCCTCCATCTTTCCACTCTCTTTCATCCATGCAGGGGGGCTCCATGGCGAAGCAAATAACGTAAAACCGGGGTTTATGGCCAATGCACTTTTTATGAAAGGTAATACATACTTTTTATCGCGTTCGATAGAAAAATGTGCCATTTTATAATCGTTTGGCATTAAAGAGTAGCTGTACGCATCAAGCCCAAAATCGCTTGCGCCGATAGCCGTACGACAAAAGGAAAAGCCTGCTTTCTCTTTAGAAAACAGATTGCTCATTACTATTTTTTGCTCTTCTTCAGAAATAGAAAGTAATGCTTCACCACCATTTTCATTAAATGCCCCGCCAATACCTTCAATGGTTTGAAAAGTAACATCCGGCTGAATGTAAATTCGATTTTTCCATCCAACTTTTTTTCCATCCGTATCGTTTTTCACTTCATATAATGGGGTTGCTTGCCCTTCATCGAGTTTTGCAGCAAATACTTTAACTGTGTAGGTTTGCGAAAATGTGGTTAAGGGTATTGCAAATCCGCTCACTAGTACTATGTCTCTTATTCTCATAATATTAATTTAATATTTTTATTTTATCCGTTTAAAACTCAACCCATTAAACCATGTTTGGGCACCTTCTTTATTAGTTGCAACATTAATCACTACAGGACTTACACCATGGCTCTCGAAGTAATTAGTTACCGACATAGGTTCACGTTCACCAATATCGCTTACATCCTGAATCCCCACCGCTGCATCATCCGACACATATTCAAACAATCCTTTTGCATCATTTAAAACAACTTTCATGTTATATGGATATAGATTTATACCCATATGTTTATAACGCAACGCCAATTGATATTTCAGATAACCGGTTTGGTACGGGTCGGGTGAAAAGGTAGGATTGAAACGATTATCGGCCAAAACAGCAATTGTATTCTCTTTGCCGGATTCAATAAAATTAGTAATGTCAAAGTGGTGTGGTAAATAGCCATTAACTTCGAACCGCCCAACATATCTACCATTAAAAAAAAGCAGTACAATGACCAAATACTTATGTTGCATGTTGTAGGATTTGAATTTCGTGACTTTAAAGATAGAAGAATCAAATGGCGATTAACAACAAAAACGGTTCAAAACGGTGTTTTTACGGTATCTGCCACGGTGATTTCTACTGTATTAAATCTATAATTATTACTTAAAAATATAAGTTAACTAATTTTTGGTCAGCCTAATAACAATTCGTAATAATATTACTACACTATACTTTGTAAAGTTAAAAAGTAAATCCTACTTTTGAAGCTATGATTGAGGAAAAGGAGAAAAAAGAGATAGAAGAATCGTTGGAACGAATTTGCTCTCACAGGCTCTTTGCAACATCTTCGACCAATATCAAATTACTAAGATATTTGGTTGAAAAAGCATTTTTGGGTGAAGACATAAAGGAGTTTTCGATTGGAACCGATTTATGGGGTAAAAATTATGGTGCAGGTAATAATGATGGGATTGTACGTTCATATGTTTACAAACTTCGTAAAAAATTAAATGAATATTATAACGAACCGGATACGAATGAACCCATAATTTTCGAAATTAAGAAAGGACAATATAACCTCAACTTTGTTGTAAACAATGCCAGCCGGAAATTAGACAAAAATAAAAAAAAATCCATTTCAATTCCAACCATATATCTAAAAATATCAGGTCTTGTTATTGTAGGTATTTTTATATTTGGCTTTATATTGAACCACGTTTTAAACAGGCACGCGCGTTGTTGGGAATCATTTTTTGAAAAAAATGCCCGAAATTTAGTCATTGTATCCGACCAGTTTATACTTTTGGAAAAAAACCAATGGAATGAACTCCATGCTACAATGTACTACGAAATAAATAGTTTCGACGAGTATCTGGATTACATCAGAAAACAACCCGAACGTGATATACGCACAACCGATTTTACATTAATGTCGCAAATGGCACCATGGTCAGTTAAAAGACTCACACATTGGTTTGTGACACAAAACAGCGATTTTAACCTCCAATTGGAAAGTAAGCTCAAGTATGATGAAATACGCAATAACAATATTATTTTTATAGGTCAATTTAAAACCATGAGTAACTCTAAGTCGTTGTTTTTAAAAAACAGCAAAGTTTTTAAAACCTATCTCGATGGATTTAAATATAATGATGGAAAAAGCGAAAAAATATATAATACCCGATACGATCGAAAAGGAAAAATAGAATACGCGATGGTATCATTTACCTCTCTGAGTCCCAATACATCGGCCTTTTATTTTGTGTCGAATAACGATATTGGTGTAATTGCTACCGTTCGAAATTTTACTGACCATCAATGGCTCAAGGCATTTTACAAAAATCTACCTAAGAATACCCAATATTTTAATGCACTTTACGAAGTACAAGGCATACAGCGTACCGATCTGAATTGCAAATTGGTGGAATTAGAGATTTTAGAAAACGAATAGGCCGTGTGTAATAAGAAGTTTTTTAGACATTTTTAATTTAAATACAAGGAAAGATGAAAATAAATCAAATTGGGCAGTTAACCATTAAGAAGATATTCACCATTATTACTTTTTCTTATTTAAACATATGGGCGACATTTGCTCAGAACCCCACAACAACGCATCACATCACTTTAAAAGCTGTAGATTCAGTTAAAACCACGAACAATACCGTAACCACCTTTGCCTACCAAACAAAGGGATTAAATCTGGTGTTTTCGGGTGGCGATGGGGGTTATGTGGATGTTTTTAGCATGAACACGATGGGACAACTCACGCCATTGGATTCGTATGAACTATACAACAAAAAAGGACCGGCACGGGGTATTGTGGCCGACAATATTGGCGGCAAAGACTTTTTGTTTGTAGGCAATAAAGGCGGGAACGCCGTCGAGGTCTTTGAGATTTCGGATGAAGGCAAACTGAAACGGGTATTTTTATTACACGATACCGAAGAGACCTATTTGGGCGTGGTCATTACGCTTCAGGTGGTTCATATGAAAAAAGCATCGTATCTTTTTATAGGCGGATTGGAAGAAACACCCGGATTGAGTTGCTTTAAAATAGCCAATAATGGCACCCTAACGCATGTACAGTCGCAAAAAGATGATGACCTCATACACACCGATGGCATTATTGGCATGTATGTCCACAAAATAAATGGGAAAACCTTTTTAAGCACCGGTGGATTTATGGATAATGGCGTAAGCAGTTTCAGAATAGACAACAATGGTCATTTTAAAAATGTGAGTAATGTCGATGACAACAAAACAGATCGTTTTCTTACCGGCACTTATCCGGTAAATGGCGTTACATTTGATAAAACGCATTATGTCATTGTAGGCCACCGACATCCCAAATATTATAAGCGGGTAGACTTTATTAAAAAGAAGGATTTTGTTTACCATGGCGATGGTATTACGGTTTTTAAATTAACCAACAAAGGCGAACTAGTTCTGCACAGTGTACTTATTAACAACGATTCGACCAAACTGGCGGGACAAACACGCATTGAAATATTAAAAAGCAACGCAAACGAAGCCATAGTAGCCATAGGCACAAGAGATGATAACAGCATTCAATTATGCCAAATTGGGGAAGAAGGCATTCTCCAACCTCTTGGCTTTATCGATACCGGCTATCCGATATATTATGGCTTGTCCTCAATTAAAATTGACAACAAGCTCTTCTTTTTTGCAGGTTCGGTAAGTAACGATGTAAAAAAACTATTTTCGTATTCCGTCGAATATTAAGGAAACAATGGTTCGAACCAAAGAGGCAACATTTTTTTTTGCAGTGCGCAGTTGGCGGTTAGCAATACCTTTTGTGCCTACCTCCAAATTCCGTTAGACAAGATCCTTCGGAATATTAGAATTTCAAAATATTAACTACCAACACCTCACTTTTAAGCGTTCTCTGTCTACCGCTTTAATCAAATAACACGCCCCCCTCCTTACAATTATATTCAAATAATCCACCAAATTGTTCATTTTGGGAAAGGGGTAGGTTTATTGGTGTAATAAATTGGAAATTGCATTCATCGACCATCCACATTAGCAGATATTGATTATGTTTGATAAAGAAAACAGAAAATCAATCAACACAGATGAATTCATATATTGTAAAAAGAATCCAGACGATATTCGTCGCAATATGGGCTGCATTCACAGCAGTTCAGGCTCAAACCCCACCCGAAACGTACCAGAACCCCATTCTCAGTGGCTTTCACCCCGACCCTTCGGTATGCAGGGTTGGCGACGACTACTATTTGGTGAACTCAAGTTTCGAGTGGTATCCCGGCCTGCCTGTTTACCATAGCAAAGACTTAGTAAACTGGCAATTAATCGGCCATGCCATGGAGCGGCCCCTACAGGTTGAGTTACCCAAAGGCTTAATGGATTCGCGCGGGGCTTATGCCGCTACCATCCGCTATCACGACGGCGTATTTTACGTCATCAACACCTGTGTTCAGTGCAAAGGAAACTTTTACGTTACGGCAACCAACCCGGCAGGCCCCTGGAGTGAACCGGTATGGCTTAATTCGCACGGCATTGACCCATCGTTGTTTTGGGACGACGACGGCCGTTGCTACTACGTGGGCCATGGTTTCAGGGGCGACAAACGCCAATGGGAAGCCGAAGAAGGGGCATGGATGCAGGAGTTGGACCTTAAAAAGGGCAAATTGATTGGCCCATGGAAACAACTCACCTATGGCTATGCCTCAAACGCCCGATGGACCGAAGGTCCGCATATTTACAAAATTGATGGCAAATATCTGTTATTGGTGGCTGAAGGCGGCACGGGCTTCCATCATTCGGTGACGGTATTTAACAGCGACAGCCTTTGGGGTCCGTATGTACCGAACCATGCCAATCCAATCATAACACACCGCAACTTAGGCCAGGAGTATCCCATCCATTCTATTGGCCATGCCGATTTGGTTCAGACCCAAAAAGGCGATTGGTGGGCGGTAATGCTGGGCAAGCGACAGATAGACAGTAGTACCATGCTGGCCCGCGAAACATTTCTTACACCTGTAAAAATGGAGATACAGGAAGGGCGGATTACACCGGTATTCAACCCCGGTATAGGCAAACTGTTGCCCGAACAAAAACGCCCCGATTTACCTTGGTCTCCCTTTTCGGCTGAACCGGCACGCGATGAATTTGTGAATGGTAAACTATCGCTCGAATGGAACTTTTTGCGCACACCGTACACCCAATGGTATACACTCAAAGATGGCAGACTCAACATCCAACTACGCCCCGAAGTAGCCGATAGCATGGTAAACCCATCGATGATCGTGCGCCGGATTGAACACCACAACTTCGAAGCCGCCACAGCAGTAACTTTCGACAGCAAAAAGGCCAACGAAGTGGCCGGCATGATTCTGTACCGCAACAGTACCAACCATATTGACTTAGTAAAACAGGGCCGACAACTGGTACTCACCGCTACCATTAAGGGACAAAAAAGTGAAATTGCCCGTGCGGCCTTTTCGGACAGAACCGTGATACTAAAGGTTGAAGGTCAAAATACAAAAGCCACGTTTTATTTTGGCACTACAGAACAAACCATGCAACAGTTGGCTCAAACCGATATTTCGATGCTGAGCGACGAAGTAGCCGGTGGATTTAGCGGCCCATACGTGGGCATGATTGCCACAAGCAATGGATTGAAATCGAAAGCCGTGGCTTCGTTCGACTGGTTCGAATACCGCAAAAAGAGATAGACATACTGCAATTAAAGCCATTCAACAATACAAAACTTGGTTATGAGCAAATTCTTTTGGCTTTCCGCTACGACTGCTGTGTTTGCCGGCATTTCGACCACTATGGCAGCAAAAGCGAAAAACACAAAACCGAATGTCATCATCATCTTTACCGACGACCAGGGATTTCAGGATTTGGGCTGCTACGGTTCACCCAAAATAAAAACGCCAAACCTCGACCGCATGGCTGCCGAAGGCATTCGTTTTACCGACTTTTATGTGTCGGCATCGGTATGCAGTCCGTCGCGGGCATCGCTACTCACCGGCAGAATGCCCATGCACAATGGGTTGGGAAATGTTATTTTCCCCGAGACCGATGGTATGAGCAGCAATGAGACCACCATTGCCGAAATGCTAAAACCGGCAGGCTACAAAACGGCCTGTTTCGGCAAGTGGCATGTGGGCGATACCGAAGGCCATTTACCCACCGATCAGGGTTTCGATACATACTTTGGCATACCATACAGCAACGATATGTTTATCAGTCCGTCGCAAAAGTTTTCATCTTCGGTTCAGTTTTTAAATGGTTATACCTTAGAAAAAGCCCAAGCCGATCAGGCATTTGTAAAAGAGAATCTGCATAATACAACCAATATTAAAGCACAAGGACTAAAAGAACTTTGTCCGTTGCTCGAAGGCAAAGAGATTGTGGAATATCCCTGCGACCAGTCCACGCTAACGCAACGCTATTTCGACCGCAGTATTGCGTTTATTAAAGATGCCGGCAAGCAACCCTTCTTTATATACATTACACCGGCCATGCCGCACATTCCGTTACACGCCTCAACGGCTTTTAAGGGAACCAGTGCGCGGGGGTTGTATGGCGATGTGGTGGAAGAGATTGATATGAACGTTGGAAAACTATTCGCCTTTCTGAAAAAGCAACATTTAGATAAAAACACGTTAGTCATATTCTCGTCGGACAATGGCCCCTGGATTGAACACGGCGAAGAGGCCGGTTGCGCATTGCCGTTTCGCGATGGCAAGTTTTCGAGCTACGAAGGTGGTGTACGTATGCCATGCATTATGCGATGGCCGGGTGTAATTCCGGCAAAAAGTGTGAGCCATGCGATTGCCACCACCATGGACTTTTTACCAACTATAGCGCATTATGCCAAGGTTCAACTCCCCCAAGCACCGCTCGACGGCATTGATTTATCGGCACATATCGAAAACACGCGGGTTCAAACCAACCGCGATACGTACTATTACAGCAAAGGAAAAACCATTTGGGGCATCCGCAAGGGCGACTGGAAATACCTGCCGCATGGCGGATTACGCAATGCGACCGACAAGGGACTTCCTGAATTATACAACCTGAAAGAGGATATTGCCGAAACCACCAATCTGGCAAACAGTCAACCTGCGCTGGTGTTGCAATTACAAAACATGATCGATAATTTAAAATAATACAATTCACCAACATGAAAAACCTCTCAATACTCGCACTCATCTTACTGTATACGTTGAAGTTGAGCGCTCAAAAACCCAAAGTGTGGATATACAGCGACATGAGCGACAAAACATTGCAGGGCACAGACCATGGCACGGTCAACGACCCCGACGATATTTCGGCTATGGCAGGCTATCTGCTCATGGCCAATATGTTCGACACTAAAGGCATCGTCATTACCAGTACACACCGTAAAGAGCATGCCACATCGCCCGACCAGGCCGATTGGGCCAATACATTTTTCGGCAATGCCTATCGTGCCGATGTGGTGAACCTCAACAAAAACATTGGCGGTTATCCGGCCGACATCCGCTTTACACAATCGTGCATCAAAAAGAGCAGCGAACGGTACGATGCAAAAAAAACATACGGTTCACTTAAAAACTACAACACGGTGGCATCACTATTCAAAGTCGTCGATAAATCGAAAGAGATGGTCAATGTGTTGTGCTGGGGTTCGCTTACTGAACCAGCCATTTTTGTCAACCATTGTTTGGCTACGGGCAGAACCGATCTGCTACAAAAAGTACGGTTTATTGCACACTGGACCAACTCATCGTGGCATCAGGGTTCGATGGAACACCCCGAAAACGTGGCCAATTGCCGCGAAGATGCCGCCGCATGTGCCTACATGAAACTGATGGCACTAAATGGCACTATTCAGTATTACGAATGCGGAGCCATTGGTCAGCATGGCATTGTAAGCGGTAGTCCCAAAGGCTCAACCTACTACGATCAGTTCAAAACCAGTGCGTTGGGCAAAATATTTGCCGAAGGCAAATATGCCTTCAACTGTGTAGACCATTCCGACGCGGCATCTTATTGGGTTTTACTCGGCAATTGGGGTGTATCGCTAAACGATATAACCAGCAATGGCACCAACTTTCCGGCAGTGGAACAACAAAACGAAAAACAATTTGAAGCTTGGTCGAAACAGATTCACGACGAACTCCTGCGACGCTCCCAAGCTGCGGTTAATAATTAAGCGATACAATACACCATGCAGATAAAACATATTTTAGGACTTTGGTTTCTCGCTATATGGCCGGCTACAGGCCAAATGAGTGCCACAACCAATACAAAGCCCTACCCCTTGGGCAATCCGGTTATAAAACACATGTACACAGCCGATGCCGCACCAAAGGTAATGCCCGACGGCCGCCTTTGGATGGTAACCTCAGTAGATAGCGAAAAAGGCGGCGGGTACAGTACCATGCATGCGGTACATGCCTTTTCGACCGCCGATATGGTAAATTGGGTGGACGAAGGCGAACTGATAAATCTGGCCGATTTGAATGAAAAGCCGGGCGAAGACTGGGCTATTTGGGCTCCCGATATTATTTACCGCAATGGTACTTATTATCTCTATTTTCCCATGCGCAACATTCTTCCCGATGGCACCACGGACCGTTATTGTGTAGTAGCCGAAAGTCCGTCGATGCACCAACGGTTTAAAGTCACCAACCCGCGCATACAAGGTGCCAACAACGCGCTCGACCCGGCAGTATTTATCGACGACGATGGCACAGCCTACCTGTATTGGAACCAGATGAGCATGGGCGTACTTAAAAACAACATGCGCGAACTCGATGGTCCGGCGTTTAAACTCGACATTGGTGCCAAAAACTTTATGGAAGCATCATGGATGCACAAACGTAACGGCAAATACTATTTTAATTATCATACCAAATACAACAACAAAGTCAGCAAAGAGAATCCCGACGATTCAACCCGCGAAAAATCGCATCTCGATTACAGCATCGGCACATCGCCACGCGGCCCACTCACCTACGGCGGCATACTCAATTACGAGTTGGGTGTAAATGTTCCGGCTGAACCAAAGCTACCCGGTAAGCATTATGTACCATGGCGGTTGAACCAATCGAACCATGGCGGCGTGGTGGAATATCACGGTCAGGAGTACCTCTTTTACCACACATCGGCACTGTCGTCGTGGCGGCAAAGCGAATTTAAAGGGCCAGGCACATGGACACAACGATCGGTATGCGTCGACTACCTTAATTACAATACCGACGGCACCGTAATACCGGTTCAGCAAACCACGCAAGGCGTACAAAAAATTAGTATAAAACAGCCATTTGCCATTCGTCCCTCACTCAAAAAAGCCAAAACAGAAGGCCATGTTTCATTAACCCCCAAAAACATGACCGTAAATGGTGCGGCAACGGTTCAGTTTAAAAATATAAACTTAGGCACAGGGTACTATTATTTTGGGGTAAAAGTGGATCAAACCGTCCATAATGGCCGCATTGAAGTGCGCCGCGACAAAGCCGACGGTATGCTGATGGGTACCATAATGCTCGATGAACAAAGCGTAAGCACCAATCGGGGTACGGCCGAAACCTTTTTGCGCGAAGCATCGGGCAAACATACGGTAGTTTTGGTTTTCAAAACACCCGAGAACGAAACATTAGAGATATCGGATCTGCAATTTTTTGCCGGTTCACCAAAAAAATATTAACATTAAAACTTACAGATTATGGCCAATTCATCCAAATATCTGGCACTACTGCCCATATTTGCCGCTTACGGTTCAGCCTTAATTGCCAAAGAAACGAAGCCAAATATAGTGTTTATACTTGCCGACGATATGAGCTACCGCGACCTGAGCTGCTATGGTCAAATGCGGTATCAAACGCCAAACATCGACCTTTTGGCCACACAAGGCGTAAGGTTTACCGAAGCTTATGCCGCAGCTCCGGAGTGTGCGCCCAGCCGTTGCAGCCTGATGACCGGCCTGCACACAGGCCATTCGTCGGTACGCATCAATTCGAGTGCACGCGGCCAGGACAACCTCCTCGACAAGGATGTAACCATTGCCGAAGTGCTTAAAAAAGCGGGCTACCACACAGGATTTACCGGCAAATGGGGCATTGGCATCCAAGGCACCGAAGGCGTGCCGTATAAACAAGGTTTCGACTATACTTTTGGGTTTTACGACCAAACGGAAGCACACACTTACATTCCGTACTACTTGTTTGAGAACGACCGCAAAATAGAATACCCTGAAAATAAAGGTTTTGACATGAACGCTCGTTACGACAAAACCGGTAATACAGCCCGAAACAAGTACAACAAAGATGGCAAACTCTACATTCCGGAATTAAAAAACCCATACGGTTATACGTACTCCGAAAATGAGATAGAAAAAGCCACCATGAAGTTTTTAGATAAAAACAATTCGAAAAAGACCAATGCACCGTTCTTTCTATACTTTGCCACGCCACTGCCGCACGGGCCGGTTATTGTGGATGATATGGGCGAGATGATGCATCCCGACAGTGTGCTGCAACTCACCCGCGAATGGGCTGCTATGGTAATAAAACTCGACCGGTTTGTGGGTAAACTTGTGGCATTTCTCAAGGAAACCGGCCAATACGATAACACCATCATCTTTTTCGCTTCGGATAATGGCTATTCGATGCCGGGCTATTTCGACCGGGGCAATGCACCATTATGGCCCGACGATCCCTGGCTAAAAAACAAAGGACCATTTACAGGCGGTAAGTTTTCGGTACTCGAAGGTGGCTGCCGCGTGCCGTTTTTTATCAGTTGGCCTGCAAAGTACAAACCAGCGGTGCTAAACCAACCCGTTTGGCTTCCCGACTTCTTTCCTACGGCCATGCAATTGGCGGGGCTCAATCCGGTTCAGCAAAAAACCGACGGCATATCGTTGCTGCCTCTGCTCGAAGGCCGCATTTGCGACTACCAACCCCACCAGTACATGTACTTTTCGAAAGCCCGCGAACAAGCCGTACGGATGGGGCCATGGAAAGCTTACAGAAAAAGTCCGGACGATAAAACAGAACTCTATTTAGTTGAAGAAGACACGTACACCCAACGCGACATGTCAGCTCTATATCCCGAAATGGTAAAAATAGCCAATGCCGTAATGGATACCAGTTACACCAAACACCCCTGGTACTGGAATCCGAACGAAACGGCCGATGATTACAAAAAAAAGGTGCAATTGGCTAAAGAAACAGGCAATGTATTGCCGGTAAATAGGCCCAACGATGTTAAAAAGTTCCCTTGGGAACAATAAGGCTACACTATTTCCAACTTTTTACAGGCTATTTACAGTAATTATAAGCAGTTTAACTTACTTTTGAAATCAACATAATACTTCAGAATACTTAATTGAACTCACAAAAGCCAAACCGGTAAGTCAGAATCGGTTTGGTTTTTTAGTTTTAACCATCGTTTTAATGCGAAACAAATTAAATACAAATGAAACAAATCATTTTTGCCCTTTGTGCAGTAGCTCTCCTTACGGTATCTGCAACAGGTCAGCAACAGGGAAAACCCAATGTCAACACCATCCCCTACCCTTTCGGCAATCCGGTTATTAAGCACATGTACACCGCCGATGCCGCCCCGCATGTAATGCCCGATGGAAAAGTATGGATGGTGACTTCGGTAGACAGCGACAATGGCGGAGGATACGCCACTATGCACTGTTACCACACGTTTTCGAGCAGCGATATGGTAAAATGGACCGACCATGGCGAGGTATTTAACCTTAACGATGCATTGCAGGGCAAACCCGAACCCAAAGGGCAGGACTGGGCACTCTGGGCACCCGATATGGTATACCGCAATGGAAAATACTACCTGTTTTACCCGGTACGCATTGCTAACGATGCCCTCGAAACCGCCAAAGGCAACAATGGCGAATCGTATATTGCCGTAGCAGTGAGCGACCATCCTTCGCACAAATTTACGGTTCTGAACCCAAGAATAGAAGGCACCAAAGGCATTGATCCGGCGGTATTTGTGGACGACGATGGACAGTGTTATCTGTACTGGGGCGAACACAATGTGGCACGACTCAAGGACGACATGACGGGACTGAAAGAAAAACCGGTAAAACTCGATGTGAATACCGACCGTTTTATGGAAGCCATCTGGATGGACAAACAAAACGGGAAATACTACCTGTCGTACCATACCATTTACAACTGGAAAATAAAGATTACCGACAATAACGCCAACGACCCCGATCGCAAAAAGTCGGAACTGGCATACTCTGTTGGCGATAGCCCCATGGGCCCGTTTAAATATATGGGTACCTTTAACTACGAGTTGGGCGTTAATGTGGCCAATGGTCCGCGAATGGACAGCACCAAGCAGTATGTACCCTGGCGCTATATGCAATCGAACCACGGAGGCATCGTAGAGTATCACGGGCAAAACTACCTGTTTTACCATACCTCGGCCTTATCGTCGTGGCGGCAGGATGCCTTTACCGGCCCGGGCACATGGACACAACGGTCGGTATGCATCGACAAACTCAATACAGATGCTAATGGCCGTTACATTCCGGTACAGCAAACCATCGAGGGCGTTGCAGCCGTATCAGTAAATCAACCGTACGAGATAAATCTAAGTGGTTCAACCAAAAAGAACGTTACTCTGTTTAAAGATGTAGAACTCGGCACCGGTTATTACTATTTCGGGTTGTACGCCAAAAAGGTATCGAAAGTAGCCAAAGCAGAGATTCGTCTCGACAAACCGGACGGGCCGCTTGTGGGTACCGTTTGCATCAATGGTGCAGGAAAAAGCGAGACATCGGTACGCGCAGCCAACGGCAAACACGATGTATATTTAATATCGGACCAAAACATCAAAATTACGAACGCCCGCTTTTTTGCCGGTTCAGCAAAGAAATAAATAAAGATAGATTGCAATGAAACATTTAATGAACGCCGCCCTAACTTCGCTATTCATGATAGTGTCATTGGGCTTAACTGCACAAACTGTAAAAACTTACCACTGGCCAACAGCCCCCGGCGAAGCACTGCTTTCGACCAAATACAGGGTTATATTGGAATATAACGGCCATACCGACACTTCGGAAGTAATAATGTCCAACGCCAAAGATTTGGAAATACCCGATTATGCCCAA
>QKHT01000091.1 GCA_003249935.1 Bacteroidota bacterium | reverse complement strand
GAAAAAACCAAAGCCATTTATGTAGAAATACTTGGAAACCCTGCGTTTAATATTCCCGATTTCGAAAAAATATCGGCATTAGCTAAAAAATACGACCTACCACTGATTGTCGACAACACCTTTGGCTGTGGCGGCTATTTGTTTAAACCATTGGCACATGGCGCAAACATTGTCGTAGAATCGGCCACCAAATGGATTGGCGGACATGGCACGAGTATAGGCGGAGTAATTGTTGATGGTAATTGTTGATGGCGGCAACTACAACTGGGGTAACGGCAAATTTCCGCAATTCAGCGAACCGTCTGAAGGCTACCACGGTTTGGTCTTTTCGGATGTATTTGGCGTAGACGGACCGTTCGGCAACATTCAGTTTATAATACGTGCCCGGGTAGAAGGATTGCGCGATTGGGGCCCTGCAATATCACCATTTAATTCGTTTCTTTTGATTCAAGGTCTCGAAACCTTATCGCTAAGGGTTCAGCGCACGGTGGACAATGCCCTCGAAATTGCCAAATGGTTGGAGCAACACCCCAAAGTAGAATCGGTAAACTATGCCGGTCTCGAAAGCAGCAAATACCACACACTGGCAAAAAAATACCTGACCAACGGATTTGGCGGCGTATTGACCTTTAAAGTAAAGGGCGACAAAGAATCGGCCAATAATCTGGTTAATAGTCTGGAACTGATTAGTCACTTAGCCAATGTGGGCGATGCTAAAACCCTGATAATACAACCTGCGGCAACCACACACTCGCAGTTAACCAACGAGGAGTTGGAGCGCATGGGCATTTCGGCCAACCTGCTTCGCTTGTCGGTTGGCATTGAGCATATCGACGACATTAAAGAAGATTTGGATCAGGCATTAAAAAAGCTTTAACAATACAAGGATGGTATAAAGGGCTGAACCGGCCCGCAGAGCGTCGGTTCAGCCCTGAAAACCCTTGATATTTGAGGGATGCCCCAAAAGCATTGTACAATTTTATAGTATCTTTGCCGATACTAAAATAAAAAAACAAATACGATTATGCCGGTAAATGTACCCGATACGTTACCAGCCATTGAACTTTTAAAGGCTGAGAACATATTTATAATGGACGAGGAACGTGCAACACATCAGGATATACGTCCACTTAAAATTGTGGTTCTGAACCTGATGCCACTAAAGGTAACCACCGAAACCGATTTGGTGAGATTACTGTCGAACACCCCATTACAAATAGAACTGCAACTCATGCAGATTGGCGGCTACACGCCAAAAAATACGCCTGCCGAACACATGGAGGCATTTTACAAGGATTTTGATTTGATACGGCACAACAAATACGATGGAATGATTATTACCGGAGCCCCGGTTGAACATTTACCGTTTGAGGAGGTAGAATACTGGCCACAGATGTGCGAAATTTTCGATTGGGCCGAACGCAATGTAACCTCGTGCTTTTTTATTTGCTGGGCTGCACAAGCCGGATTGTTCCATTACTATAATGTACCGAAATATCCATTGCCTGCAAAACAATTTGGGGTATTCGAACACAAGGCCGAAAACCCTTTACTTCCCATTTGCCGTGGATTCGACGATGTGTTTTTTGCACCTCACTCGCGACACACAACAGTAAATGCCGGGGATATTGCCAAAATACCCGAACTCGAACTGGTTTCTACATCAGACGATGCAGGTGTATATATTGTTATGGGTAAAAACGGCCGACAATTCTTTGTCACCGGACATTCGGAATATGCGCCAAACACCCTCGATCAGGAGTATCAACGCGACAAGCTGAAGGGCCTTGATATTGCCGTTCCAAAGAACTATTACCACGAAGACAATCCGGAAAAGGGACCTTTTGTACGTTGGAAATCGCATGCGAACCTTCTTTTTTCGAATTGGCTGAACTACTATGTATATCAGGAAACGCCATTTAATATTGAGGATATACACTAATATGTTGGTTTAAGATTTTTTTTAATCAAAACAAACCACTGAGATAGTATAAGTTACAAAACAAAATGGCTGAAAAAGCCGGCATCCGATAACTTTTTCATCAAAAATGTTTTGAATTTTAAAAACAACATATTACTTTTGCATCACCAAAAAATAAGGCACTGTCTCATGGTGTAATGGTAGCACAGAGGTTTTTGGTACCTTTAGTCTGGGTTCGAATCCTTGTGAGACAACAACGAACATCCAAAGCCGCTTTCGAGCGGCTTTTTTCGTTTCCATAAGCTGGCTAATTTTTGCATAAGCCTGCCAATATTTTTACATTTGCAAAAAAATAAACATTATGTTTTCGGGAATAGTTGAAGAAGCAGCGGTGGTTACCGCACTAAAACGCGAGGGCTCCAACCTGCACATCACCATGCGTTGTTCGTTTACAAATGAGTTAAAAATAGACCAGAGTGTGGCACACAATGGCGTATGTCTTACTGTTGTAAACCTCAACGGCGACGAATATACCGTGACCGCCATCGACGAAACATTGCAAAAAACCAATCTCGGCTATTTGGAACCGGGAAGTAAGGTGAATCTCGAACGCAGTATGATGATGAACGGCCGCTTAGACGGCCACATTGTACAGGGGCATGTGGATCAGACCGCAAAATGCGCAGATTTAAAAGAGATGGACGGCAGTTGGTTTTACACCTTCGAATATACTTTCGACAAAGCCATGGCACAAAAGGGATATTTTACCGTTGAAAAAGGCTCGGTAACCGTAAACGGCGTGAGCCTTACGGTGGTCAATTCGAACGACAACCGCTTTTCGGTAGCCATTATTCCCTACACGCACGAACACACGAACTTCCACCAGATACAGCCGGGGACAATAGTAAATATCGAATTCGACATTATCGGAAAATATCTGGCAGGCATGATGAAATACAATACGGTGTCGTAATAAACCGTTTTAAAATATTGTAAGAATACAAATTCATACAATATTACAAGCCGATAAGCATGAAAAAGCATATCTTGGCCACCAAAATAAAAACAGATGAAACGAATACAGCATCGATTTTGGGCCACGATAGTGCTTTTTTGTATTTTATGCTCCACCGCACAAAGCAGTGTGGTGGTTTACCCAACAGACGGTAAATCGGTAGCATCGCCGCATTATCAAATAGAAATAGAACAAAACGGCGAATTGTATCGCCCGTTTACCTATTGTTCCGAAGCACAGGTGCCGGAATACAACCTTAGTAAAACCACCTCGTGGTGCTCATTTGCTTTTACCGGAAAAATAAAGATTCGGATTACGCCGGTGGGGTTCAACCCGAAACAATGCCTTATTCGCCCGCAAAGCTATGGATTGGCATACACAATAGAAAACAACACATTTGTAATTGAGATCGACCGGCCCCGCAAAATTTCGATAGAATTTGACAACAGCGTTGAGCATGCCCTGTTGCTATTTGCCGATGCCCCCGAAACCGATATACCAGACAAAAGCGATAAGCATCTTATATATTACGAACCTGGATTTCATAGCATGGCTGAACCATTGAAGGTAGCACCAAATCAAAAAGTGTACCTCGCACCGGGAGCATACGTCGAAGGTTTGATATACGGAAACAACACGCCCAACGTAAAAATATTCGGTCGCGGCATACTCAGCGGCCGAAAATACGGACACACCGGCGGCCGCCACATCTACTTTACCGGAGCTTCGGAAAATGTGACCGTAAAGGACATTACCATTGTGGATGCACCAGGATTCTTCGTCACCACCCAATCGGCCAATACCCATATCAGTAACATTAAAGGCATGGGCTGGTGGTTCAACACCGATGGCATTTCCACAGGCGAAAACGGCTTAATCGAAGATTGTTTTCTGAAATGCAACGACGATGCCATAAAACTTTACAGCTCCGGCACCAAAGTATACAACACCACCATCTGGCAAATGGAAAACGGTGCGCCGTTTCAGATTTCGTGGAATATGAATAGCAACAACAGCGGTTTTGTGGCTAAGAATTGTGATGTAATACGTGTCGACCACATTTGGGATAACCCAAACGAAGCCGTTTTTGATGCCATACATGGCGGCAAAGGCAATATGAGCAACTATCTTTTCGAAGACATCAGAATTGAGCAAGCCCCCTGGCGATTGGTATCGTTACAGGTACGATTCAATAAGTTTGCCAAATCGAACACGTTAGGCACCATTTCGAATATTATTTTCCGTAATATTTCGGTTCGAACCAAAGATAATAAACCCATGCAAAGGGTGAATCTGATACAGGGATACGACGAAACAAGCACAATCAGCAATATAACCTTCGAAAACCTGACTATCAACGGCCAATTTATTGGTTCGGCCAAAGAAGGAAACTTCGAAATTGACCCGCGCACCACTTCCGACATTACTTTTAAAACCACGGTTCAAACAAAAAACACACCGGCAAAAACAAAACTCACAACGCCGGCGGAATGGACAAACCCGATAAAAAACGGACTGAACACATACGGACAAAAAGATTTTCATGTCGTTCGCGAAGGCAACACGTGGTACATGGTGGCGACAGAGTACCCGAACCCCGAATGGGGTCGGCGCGGCATTGTACTGTACGCATCGACTGATATGGTTAACTGGCGCGAAACATGCTACCTGATTAACCGAAACACCTTGATCCCCGACACATGGTATCGTGATGGTTGGCTGGCACCCGAAATAAACAAAGTCGGCACGAAATACGTGCTTACGTTTCATGGCTACAACGAAAGCATAAATCCATACAGCAAAACGGGACTTTGCATTGCCATAGCCGACAAAATAGAAGGACCTTATACCGTAATAAGTGATAAAAAACCAGTTATGGAAGCAAACAACACCACCATCTTCACGACAAAAGATGGTAGAACCATCGCATTCTGGGATTTAGACGGCACCATTTATTCGGCATCAATCGACCTTACAAAGGCCCAACTTTTAAATGAACCTGCCATAGCAGTACAATTGAAAGGCAAATCGGGAGCCATAAAAATAGCTGACGCACCCACTGTCTTCGAGCACAAAGGCAAATATTTTATGCTGTACACCGTATTTTCGGGTGGATATGTTTTGCGCACCTGCATTGCAACGGCCAGTTCGCCCAATGGCCCCTGGCAGCGCGAGGATGAACCGCTTATGACATTTACCGAAGATGATGCCCCGGACAAAACAACCATGCCCTACTCTGTTTCGGATCCGTTTGCACCACCAACACAGGTTATTTTGCACACCCAGGCATTAAAAATGCCCGACAACAAACTGATGCTGATTTGGAACAGTTCCGAAAAATATTCGGAACCCTTTATGATGATGTCGCCACTTATATTTGACAAAAACAACAGAGTATCAGTTCCACAGTACAAAAACAAAATACAACACGCCCAATGAAAACAATGATAAAAAGCACAGCAACTTTAGGTTTAGCCTTATTGGTCCACTTCGCAGCATCGGCCAATATTGTGACCTATCCGGCCCCGGCGGAAGTCACATTACAAAACCCTTATCTAATGCCAAGTACGCAATACAGTGCCGAATTGACACAAGGAAGCAAAACCGTAAAGCCGTTTGTGTACATGATGAACGCCATGTGGCACACAAACAACAGCATCACTACGTCGTGGACGCAATTCGACATGGATGAACCGGTAGTTGTACGCATTACAAAAACCGATGGTAACATTAAAATGTGCAATATATTACCCCGCAACCGCAACATTACACCAAAAATTGAAGGCAATACGGTAGAATTTACCATTACAGAGCCGGGACAATATTCGGTTGAATTTGAGAAAGGAATAAAAATTGCGCATCCGATGCTGATTTTTGCAGATGCCCCCGAAGTGAATATTCCGGATAAAAATGACCCCAACGTACACTATTTTGGCCCGGGCAGCCACAACATAGGCAACCATTTTGAGGTAAAAAGCGGCCAAACCGTATATATTGCCGGAGGGGCCTATGTAAAAGGTCAGATACTAACCGGTAACAGTAATGCGGTAACCATCCGCGGTCGGGGGATACTTTCGGGCGAAGCCTACGCACAACGTACAGCCAACCACATGATAAACATCGAAAACAGCACCAATACCACCATCGAAGGCATTACCATTATCCATGCACCACGGTTCAACATCCATGCTTCGGGACAAAATCTGGTAGTCAACAACGTAAAGATGATGGGCTGGTGGTTCAGTACCGATGGGGTAAACATGGGCGAAAACGGTATTGTGGAAAACTGCTTTTTTAAGGTCAACGACGATGCCGTAAAACTATATTCGAGCAATACTCTGGCCCGAAATTGTGTAATATGGCAAATGGAAAATGGTGCACCGTTTCAGATTGGTTGGAGCGTAAGCGAAAACAGCACCAATTTTACGGCCGAGGATTGCGATGTAATACGGGTTGAACACGAATGGGACAACGAAAACGAGGCTGTTTTTTGTGCGATACATGGCGGAATGGGCGAAATGAGTCACTTTGTATTCCGAAACATTACCGTCGACAATTCGGCATGGCGCACCTTTAGCATACAAACCAAGCCCAACCGATGGGGCACATGGCATCCCCATCGCGGTTCAATTACCGACATAATCTTCGAAAATATTACCGTTTACAACGCCGATAAAAAGCGAAGTATTATTAAAGGATGGGATGCCGAACATCCGGTTTCGGACATCCGGTTCAGCCATGTAACCATTGGCGGTGAACCACTGCGGAAGGAGCAACTCATCAGCAATGGTTCCATCAAAATCGAAAATTAGATTACCGCTTATTCCATTGCTGTATCCACAAAAATACCTTTGAGGGCAAAAGCTATACGGGTTGTTTTGCCAAGGTTATAATTGTGGGCATCGACATTAAGCAGCACCCTGTGAATGGCGTCGATACTGTATGCATCTTCGTTTTCGATAAAGTAGTGGCTTATGGAGTCGATGAGCATCGGGAATGAAAAATTGGAAATGGATTGATTGGTGTCTATCTGTTTTCGCAATTTACGATACCAACCCGGCAGTCGGCCCGGTTCATTTTTCGTTTCGGAAAAGTAAGTCTCGTGATTAATATAAAAGAACCAGAAGTCGGGAAATTGCCACAACCCTTTGGCAAGGCTTGCTTTGAGTTGATTCATCTGCTCTGTTTGAAGGTAGTACTGACATAAGAGCATTGGGAACATGGGTGATTCGCCCCAGCGTGCTATTTTTTCGAGGATTATCTCTTCGGTATCGGCGGCATCGGACTCCATAAGGTCGGCCACCTCCAAAAAATCAACATGAAAATCGGCCAAAGTCACTTCGTCGAACCTGTGAATATTAAGTTCGCCGGCAAAATACTCATCCGAAATGATTATGTCGGCCAAAAACTTGTAAGCCAGCAATACATTGTCGCAAGTTTCCTTATCGGCATAGTGATTAAACAATTTTTGAATCACCACCAGCATACTAAAATCGGGCATCCGATTTTCGTCCGAAGCTATTTCCCGAAAAGTGTTCATATCTTCGGGTGTAACGGCCAAATCATTGGTGGCTTGGTATACCATTTTCAGCACTTCAACATCGGCCATAAAACTATTATCGACATCAAAATCCAAACCCTCAAAGTTCTCGTCAATGTTATCGGTAAAGTAGCCATCCTCTCCAACCAAAGCATTTAAATGCAACATGATGGCTTCAGCAGCTTCGGCGTTATGGTCGCCAATAAGCAAGTAGGGTTTTCCCTCTTTACCACAGGTTATTGGATTGGACATGGTGTAGGCGGCCGGATCGCTGAAAAGCCATGAGGCTTCGCTCAAAAATTCGGCATGAGGTTCAAACCCGAATTGCGCTGCAAATACAACCGACGAAAACACGATGCTATGCACCAGATCGTAGTCCACTTCTTTAAGCATACGACCATTGGGATCGATAGAGGCAAGCACATCATTAAACTCCGAAATAGAGCTGCACACGTCGCAAAACGTATCGCGGATGCCGGTACAGTGAATATCTACAAGAAAAAGTCCGTAATAAATTTTTCTGTCGTTTATTCGTGCCACCACAATATTGGCCATGCCGGCCTGTTTCCAATTGCTGTTTACCAGACACTGAAATATTCTGTAATTCCGAACCGATGCATTAAATATGCTGTTTTGAGACATAGCTGCTTTATTTTGGAGCAAAAATAGCAAATATATTACGAAGTGCAGGGGCCGCCTGAACCAATAATTTGTAAGCCACAATTATTTAAACCGGTTATGTTTTGGTTGAACCGAAGCCACAGCTTAACATTATTGTTTTTCAACTTTATAAAATGGTTCTGTTCTTAAACAATGTCGTTTTCACAATCCAATCCCCACCATTGGTTGTAAAATGGGTTCAACCAAACCTAAAAAAAAAGAAAGAGCCACCCCCCTAAAGGAATAGCTCTTTGCAAAGAAGGCATATGTAAGAAAGGAGACTAACGCTTCATTAAGCGGTCGCTATGCAAAACGCCATCGCGATCGGCAACCTGAATAACGTACACCCCGCGATCGAGTGAAGAGACATCGATGGCATTGTCGTAAACTTTGGCCGAAAGCACCGTTTTACCATTAATGGCGAACACTTTTACCGATACGGCATCTATTTCGTTAAAACGAACAATCGATGAGCATGGGTTAGGATAGGCGAATCCGTGCACACTGCTGCGTACAGGTGTCGATTGAATGGCCGTATTGACCCAGGTTGATTTGCCAATAAGCATTGAACCCGAATTTGGCAAAAACTGTGGTGCTGTAATTGTTAAAGGATAGGGTATACCCAATGCGTTGACAACCACAGTATCGTTTTTCATTTCGCTTTTCATAAACCATGCAGCGGCATCGACATATTTCCATCCGGTGTTTTTCACCGCATCGAAATCGGCTTTAAAGTTTTTTGCTATCGGCGAAACGACGTAAGTGTTTTTAATATCCAACGCACCTGTTAAAGCATTGGCCTGAGCCGCAGTGCCGTCGATAAACACACCCTCTTTTACCCAACCTGCAATTACAGTATTGTATATTTTGAGATTTGTATTACGACGCAGACGCAAGCCATAACCATGGTTTTTTGTAGGCGATTCGTCGGTAATAGGGCCATAAAGTGTAATATTTGAGAATACAGCAGAGGTTAATGGGGTTGCGGTTGAACCGGCCGCGTCGTTATCCGATTCGAAACCGTTAGCGGTATCGGTATCGCTGAGTACTTTGTTGCGCACCGCAACAGCAAACTGCACGTGACCACGGTAACC
>QKHT01000267.1 GCA_003249935.1 Bacteroidota bacterium | reverse complement strand
CTCGATGCAAGTACCACGGCAGGGCTCTCGCCGTTACGACCGTAAAGCGCCTGCATAAGGTCGCTCTGCTCGGTTTTGGTGGGCAAACCTGTCGATGGGCCACCACGCTGAACATTTACAATAACCAATGGCAATTCGGCCATTACGGCTAAACCGATGGCTTCGCCTTTGAGTGCTAAACCGGGGCCCGAAGTACTGGTGGTACCCAGATTTCCGGCGAAGCTTGCACCAATCGCCGTACAAATACCGGCAATTTCATCTTCGGCCTGAAATACCCGTACGCCAAGGTCCTTACGGCTCGACAATTCCTGAAGGATTTCGGTCGCTGGTGTAATCGGATAACTACCGAGGAAAAGCTTTAAACCGGCATTTTCAGCCGCCGCAATTAAGCCCCACGCTGCCGCAATATTCCCGTTAATATTCCGGTATTTTCCGGGTTTTAATCCACCGGGGGAAACATGAAACGAAGGCGTAAGTGCCTGTATGGTATTGCCATAGTTGAACCCGTCGATAAGCACCCGTACGTTTGCCTCGCCGAGTTGTGGCTTTTTAGAGAATTTTTTCTTAATCATTTCGATGGTTGGCTCCAGCGGTCGGTTGAACAACCATGATACCAAACCAAGCGCATACATGTTTTTACAACGCAAAACTGTTTTGTTGTCGAGACCAAACTCGGCCAGACTCATTTTGGTAAGCGAAGTAATCGGTGCTTTAATGATATTAAACTCATGCAGATTATCTTCTACAAGCGGATCGACCGAAGTGTACCCTGCTTTTTTCAGGTTTTTGTCGTCGAAAGAGTCAATGTCTACAATTACTGTACCCCCGGGATTTAAATACCCACGGTTTGCTTTTAATGCTGCTGGGTTCATGGCGACTAAAACATCGGTTGTATCGCCCGGTGTATGAACCTGACCTGCACCAAGATGCACCTGATAACCAGATACCCCGCCGATAGTTCCCTGCGGCGCGCGAATGTCGGCCGGAAAATCGGGGAATGTTGAAATG
This sequence comes from Bacteroidota bacterium, assembly GCA_003249935.1. GTDB lineage: Bacteria > Bacteroidota > Bacteroidia > Bacteroidales > UBA5342 > SZUA-561. The sequence continues at coordinate 7,991 of QKHT01000267.1, read as the reverse complement.
GCGTTTCCAAGTTGAGCAGAAACATCAGAAAAAAGTGAACCTGTAAGCTGCATGCCATCGCCCGAGTCGCCCGAGAATCGAATGGTAACGCTATCCAGTTCAATCAAATTTGATTCGTTGTCCATATATGCTATAAATTTTATCCCAAAAGAAAAACACAATCATGCGCTTTAGTGTTAAATTGTCGCGAACCGCAACGCTTAACAATCACAAAAGTATCATTTACAGCGTAATTATTACAATGCAATGGAAATAAAATAGCAAAATGCCATACAGTTTTTACTGAATAAAAACAAGGAGATAAGTTATAGAATCATTGCCACCGCCGAAATAACCGTGGCAACCAGCACCACCCAGCGGTACGATTTTTCGGGAACACATTTTACAATCTTTATGCCGAGGTAGGCACCTAACAGTACCGATGGCAAACAACATAGCATAATCAACAGTGTATCGTGGTTAATATTGTGCCATCCCCAAACCTGCATCGGCACTTTCGATAGGTTCACCACAAAAAAGAACCATGCTCCGGTGCCGATATACACCTGTTTGGGGAGTTTAAGTGCCAAAAGATATATGGACATAATTGGCCCGGCAGCATTACCAATCATGGTGGCAAATCCGCCGCCAAGCCCCATGCCTCCTGCAAAGCTCCAATGGGTTGGTATGCCTTTGTCTTTTTTAAAATAGTCGCGCCACACCATTATCGCCAGACTCATAAGCACCAGAATGCCAATAAGCAGTTTGAAGTTTCGCGGCGAAATGGCATTGCCGACCCACAGTCCGGCCAATAACCCGACAAATGCCCATGGAAAAGCACGCCATAGATGTTTCCAAGCGGCGTGGCGGTGATAATAAAGTACGCCAAGCACGTCGGCCATTATGAGTATAGGCAAAAGCACACCGGTCGACGCTTTGGCACCGTAAATAAGTGCCATTACCGGCACCACAAAATTCGACACGCCCGGCACACCCGTTTTCGACATGCCGGTGAGCATGGCACACAATAGCGTAATAAGAAGCGATGCTATGGTTAAATCATATATTCCGAACATAGTGTTTCGGCAGGATTAACCCACCTCTATTTGATGTAGATATTCGATGGCGTATTTATAATCGTATTGAATATCTTCGTGCAACGAGGCGATGAGCTTTTCGGCTTTGGCCAATTCGCGCATGAAAATATTACCGACAACCGGATGCTGCCTTACGCTGAGCCTCATGTGCGAAAAGCACGAACAATAATATATAATGAGCTCTATTTCAACCCGTTTATCGTCCGAAAATCGAGCCGCCTTGCGTATTATGGATTGTCCCTTGCGCAAGCCTTTTGTTGTGGCTTTATAAGTATGGCTGAACCCGACGCCCGAAAACTGGTCGTCGATGGCCGATTTGCTGGCATCGATAAGCATTTTATCGTCGCCTGCACTGAATAGCAAATAGCTTAACAACTCCTTGTTGGCGGTGCTGAACTTTGCCAATCGCAGACAGTGGTTTACCAAAGCCTGCGGATGTATCAGGTTCAACTCCTTTTTAATTGCTGCAATTGATTCTGCTTTCATCTCTGTGTAATCTGATTGCAAAAATAGCAACATTCGGCACATTTACCATGCTTGAACAACCAACAAAAAGGGCAGTTTCGGTTCAACCCAAAACTGCCCTGCAATATGTTTGCGGATATTTTACTTTTTAATGAATGGCAGAGCCGAAATTTGCGCCTTTATGGCCTTACCACGAATTTCTATAAATATTTCAGTGCCAACAGCATCATATCCTGTGGCTACATAACCCATACCAATACCCACGTTTAATAGCGGCGATTGTGTTCCCGATGTTACCTCGCCAATCCGGTTGCCGTCGGCATCGAGTATCGGGTAACCATGACGTGGAATACCCCGGTCTATCATGATGAAGCCTTTAAGCTTGCGGCTTACACCTTCGGCTTTTTGTTTTTCGAGAACCGAACGGTCTATAAACGCTTTGCCGGGCACAAATTTCGTTATCCAACCCAAGCCGGCCTCAATAGGCGATGTGGTATCGTCGATGTCGTTGCCATACAGGCAGTAACCCATTTCGAGGCGTAAAGTATCGCGGGCACCTAACCCAATGGGTTTTATGCCAAATTCGGCACCGGCCTCAAATAGGGCATGCCATATTTTTTCGGCGTGTTCTTTATAAAAATAAATTTCGAATCCACCGGCTCCGGTATATCCGGTATTTGAAATAATTACATTTTCTACACCCCCCAAAATGCCTTGCACAAAGCCATAATAGGGTACAGAGGCCAAATGGGTAAAGGTAAGTTTTTGCAATGTTTCGAGTGCTTTGGGCCCCTGAATGGCTAACTGTGCTATATTATCCGATGCATTTTCGAGTTCGGCACCTTCGGTATTGTTTTCCACGAGCCAGTTCCAGTCTTTTTCTACATTCGATGCATTCACAACCAGCATGTACTTTTGGTGTTCGTAATGATAGACCACCAAATCGTCCACAATACCACCTTTTCCGTTGGGGAAACAGGAGTACTGTGCTTTTCCGATTTCGAGTTTCGATACATCGTTGGATGTTACTTTTTGGAGAAACAGCAAAGCATCGGGTCCTTTTACCCATATTTCGCCCATGTGCGACACGTCGAAAACGCCCACTGCACTACGAACTGTAATGTGCTCATCGCGTATGCCGCTATATTCAACCGGCATGTTATATCCGGCAAAAGGCACAATTTTGGCCCCTAATGCCTCATGAATTGCTGTAAACGGAGTATTTTTCATGTTATATCATGTTTTTTATATAATCGCCCTTTTCTACAATCTGTACAATATTCACAATCACTTCAACGGCTTTTTCCATAGACGGCACCGGCACAAATTCCTGACGGCTGTGGAAATTATGTCCCCCTGCAAAAATATTTGGACAAGGCAACCCCATAAATGACAGTCTTGCTCCATCGGTTCCACCCCTAACCGGCTTTATAATCGGTTCAATACCAATATTTTTCATTGCCTTTCCGGCAATATCAACAATAAACATTACCGGTTCAATTTTCTCGCGCATGTTGTAGTATTGGTCCGTAAGTTCAATTTCGCAAGTGCCGGCACCAAATTCGGCATTTATTTTATTGGCCAGATGTATCAGCTCTTTTTTGCGTTCCAAGAAGCGCGTAGCACTATGGTCGCGCACAATATATTGCAATTCGGTTCTTTCCACGCTGCCATTCATTGCCGTGAGATGAAAGAATCCCTCGTATCCCTCGGTATGTTCCGGTGTTTGAAACCGCGAAAGCAACATGGCATACTGATTGGCAATACGTATTGAGTTACGCATTTTATGCTTGGCATAGCCCGGATGTACATTTTGGCCATGAAATACAACTTTGGCTACTGCCGCGTTAAAGTTTTCGAACTCCAGTTCGCCAATTCGGCCTCCGTCCATGGTGTAGGCCCAGTCGGCACCAAATTGCGCCACATCGAAATGGTCGGCTCCCTGTCCTATTTCCTCATCGGGGGTGAACCCGATACGAATGGTACCATGCTTAATTTCGGGATGTTGAATCAGGTACTCCATTGCGGTTACGATTTCGGCTACGCCGGCTTTGTCGTCGGCACCGAGCAGTGTTTTTCCACCGGCTACCACAATATCCTGTCCAACATATTCCAGTATTTCGGGAAATTCGGCCGGATTTATCGTAATATTCAACGCATCGTTGAGTACAATTAACTCGCCGTTATAGTTTTCAATTACACGTGGATTTACGTGCTTTCCGGGCAAATCGGGGCTGGTATCTACATGCGAAATGAAACCAACAACCGGAATCTCCTTTTCTGTATTAGCTGGTAAAGTAGCCATGAGATAGCCATTGTCATCAAGTGTTACATTCGACAACCCAATGGACTTTAGCTCTTCGGCCAATGATTCCAAAAAAAACTGTTGTCCCGGGGTACTTGGCGTTAGTTTTGTTTCGCTATCACTTTGCGTATCACTTTGCGTATACTGCAAAAAGCGTTCGAGAACCGCACTCATCATTTAAAATATTTTTGCAAAAATAAGATTTCTAATTCCATTTTTGCATGATTTTAATTATTTATCGCCTTTTGCTCTGCCAGTATTGGTTTGAAACAAAGGTATTGTGGTCAATTTTACTATTTTTGTGGAAATACAGCGGGCACAACTATGGCATTTACTAATGATCAGATAATTCTTTTGATTGATGAAAAGGTTCAGTATTAAAACACCGGCTCTCCATTGGCAAATCGTAATTGCCATTATTTTAGCTGTTACTTGCGGTATATTTTTCCCTATTCATGCATCATATACAGCATGGATTGGCAAAATTTTTCTGTCGGCCCTCAAAATGGTCGTGATGCCGCTTATTGCGGCTTCGATAATTGCCGGTGTTGCGGGAATGGATGGAGGCAAAGGCCTCGGTCGACTGTCGGCAAAAACGTTTGCCTATTATATTGGTACAAGTCTTTTGGCAATATTAACCGGCCTGATGCTTGCGAATATTTTTCAACCAGGTAAAGGACTAAACCTCACCGTAGCCGACAGCACTATGCCGGTTCAGTCGATAAACTCACTTAGCGATACCCTGTACAGCATTTTTCCCTCAAATATCTTTGAAGCCTTTTCGTCGGGAAACCTGTTGGGTGTTATTGTATTCTCCTTACTTTTCGGTTATTGCATTACCCAAATTGATAGCTCCAGACAAAAGCTGCTCAGTAACTTTTTTATGGCCGTATCGGATACCATGATGAAGCTTACTCAGATTATCCTTGCGTTTACGCCGGTAGGTGTTTTTGCGTTGGTATATTCGGCCACAGCCGCCCAAACCCATGTCGGCCAATTGGCCTCCGGCATCGGAAAATATTTCATGGTTGTAATTTTCGCACTATCCGTTCATGCCGTAATTTGGCTACCTGCATTGCTATATTCCATTGGCAAAATTTCGCCATTAAGGCATTTGGCCATCATGCGCAATGCGCTACTCACAGCATTTTCGACATCAAGCAGCAACGCCGCGCTGCCGGTTACACTTTCGAGCCTCGAATTAAAAGGGGGTATTTCGGCTCGGGTATGCAATTTTACCTTGCCATTAGGTGCTACTATTAATATGAATGGCACCGCATTATACGAATGTGTTGCCGCTCTCTTTATCGCTCAGGCATATGGCATCGAGCTCTCCATTTTTCAACAAATTATTGTTGTGTTTACAGCACTGTTGGCATCTGTTGGTGCTGCGGGTATACCAATGGCAGGCCTTGTTACCATGACTATTATTCTTTCGGCTGTAGGACTTCCGGCAGGTGGAATAGCACTGATCCTTGCAGTGGACAGACCATTGGATATGATTCGAACGACCATTAATGTATACGGCGATTCTGTGGGATGTGCCATTATTGCAAAGTCGGAAGGCGAAAATCCGTCGGGTCTAACTTAAAAAGTGCAAACATTTTTAATATTTTCGGCCAAAATATGGTTTCTATTCTATTTTTGTTTACTTTTGAGAACGCTATTTTAAAGCAGATTAAGTATGAATAGCAAGGAATTTAAAAACATAGAAGACGTAAAACGCATATTTACAGAGTACCTTAAGAAAAAGGGACACCGCAAAACGCCGGAACGATATGCCATTCTGGAAAAGATATATATGCACGATGGTCATTTCGACATTGAGTCGCTTTATATTTTTATGAAGAATAAAAACTACCGTGTAAGTCGTGCAACATTATACAATACAATAGATTTGCTATTGGATTGCAAATTAGTTGTTAAGCACCAGTTTGGTAAAAACATGGCTCAATACGAAAAAGCGTATAACCACGAACCACACGACCATTTAATTTGCACAAAATGTGGTGCTATTTCCGAGTATAAGGATAGTGTGGTAAAGAGCCACATCGAACAAGGGACCATCCCCGATTTTAAAGTTTCGCACTATTCGCTCTATTTATACGGTTCGTGCGGGGAATGTCAGAAAAAAGAGGCGAAAAACTAATAAATATCACTTTTTGTGACTAATTTAGCGCTGTTTTTCAATACAGATTGAAAAACAGCAAATTTTGCTCCGGTAAAACAACGTTTATCGGGCAAATTTTTGTGTGTAATAATCACAAAGTAGCAGAATAACACAACAATAAAAATACGCTCGTGAAAGTAGACGTTCTTTTAGGACTGCAATGGGGAGATGAAGGCAAGGGAAAAGTAGTAGATGTACTTACCCCGGCATACGATATCATTGCACGTTTTCAGGGTGGGCCAAATGCCGGTCATACACTCGAATTCAACAATCTGAAGTATGTACTTCATACCATTCCTTCGGGTATTTTTCAGGGAGATAAAACCAATATCATCGGCAACGGTGTGGTTATGGATGCATCGATTTTTAAAGCAGAAATCGATAAGCTGGCCAAAGCCGGTCACGATATTTCGAAAAAGCTCCTGATCTCGAAAAAAGCACACCTTATTATTCCTACGCACCGCTTACTCGATGCCGCATACGAACAAAGTATGGGCAAGAGCAAAATCGGTTCAACCCTAAAAGGCATTGGTCCCACCTATACCGACAAAATCAGCCGTAACGGCCTGCGTGTTGGCGACATCACGGGCGGACGTTTCGATGAGCTTTACAACAAACTGAAAAGCAGACACATTGCCATATTGGAACAATATGGATACGATTATAAGGCTCAGCTCGAAGAGTACGAAGCCGGTTGGTTTGCAGGAATTGAAACCATTAAACAATTCAAACACATCGACAGCGAACAGTTTGTAAACGATGCACTTACCGCCGACCGTAGCATTTTGGCCGAAGGCGCACAAGGCACACTGCTCGATATCGACTTTGGATCGTATCCGTTTGTCACTTCATCGAATACGGTTTGCGCCGGTGCATGTACCGGTCTGGGTGTTTCGCCACACGCTATTGGTGAGGTATTTGGCATTTTCAAAGCCTATTGCACCCGTGTGGGCTCGGGACCATTTCCAACAGAGCTTGAAGATGAGGTAGGACAAAAGATGCGCGATATAGGACACGAATATGGTTCAACCACCGGCCGTCCGCGTCGTTGCGGCTGGCTCGACCTTGTGGCCTTAAAATACAGTGTGATGATTAACGGCGTAACCCGCTTAATTATGATGAAAAGCGATGTACTCGATGCGTTTGAAACTATTAAAGTAGCCACATCGTACAAAATGGGCAACGAAGAGGTAACCAATTTCCCATACGAAATTCCGGATCATCTCACCCCGATATACACCGAACTTAAAGGGTGGAATACGCCAATGACAGCGGTTCAGAGCGAAAGCGAATTCCCTGCCGAATTTAATGCATACATTCAATTTATCGAAAAATATATTGGTGTACAAATATCCATTGTATCGGTAGGTCCGGACAGAAGTCAAACCATCAGATTATAGATTTTTAATAAAATAAGCAGAAAGAGAGACCAAAAGTCTCTCTTTTTTGTTAATGGTAAAAACAGATAATGATACGATTTATTTTGATAGCCACTCTATTTGTCATGTGGGGTTGTAAAGCTTACAAACCACAAACCGGCGATTTATTGTTTCAGGATATGGATTGCGGCCCGATGTGCGATGCCATTGAAGCGGTAACGCAAGGTGCCGAAGGAGCAAAGTTTTCGCACATCGGTATTGTAAAAGTTACCAACGATACCACCTGTATTATCGAAGCCGTTGGCAAAGGCGTAATTTTAACGCCATTAGCCGATTTCCTTGCGCGAAGTACCGATAATAACGGCCATCCGAAAGTATGGGCCGGCCGACTCAGAAAATCAGCGAAAGAACAGGGACTTCGTGCGGTAGAAATTGCAGAGACTTATTTGGGACAAAGGTACGACGACACTTTTATGCCCGACAACGGCAAATACTACTGCTCCGAACTGGTATATCTGAGTTACAAAAACAAGAACGGACAACCGGTATTTTGCCTTGAACCCATGACATTTAAAACGCCCGGTTCGAACCACTAT
>QKHT01000017.1 GCA_003249935.1 Bacteroidota bacterium | reverse complement strand
CATACTTATTTTAAACTCAAACTTACTATTTACTTATAAATTGTGTACCTTTAAGTGTTTTAATTTAATACAATGAGTAAAAATAAAAACAAAGAGAAGGACGAAGACCGTATTGCTTTAGAGCTTGAGCCGGTTCATAAAGATGAGCGGAAATTCGATAAAAAAAGTTACGATAAAAATCTTCGTAAGTTACAAATAGAACTGGTAAAACTTCAGGAGTGGATAAAACTCAAAGGGCTAAAAGTAGTGGTGATTTTTGAAGGACGGGATGCCGCCGGAAAGGGTGGGGTTATTAAGCGAATGACCGAAAGTCTGAATCCCCGAACTTGTAAAGTGGTAGCCTTAGCTACTCCCACCGATCGCGAAAAAACACAATGGTATTTTCAACGGTATGCAGCACATTTACCAGCGGCTGGCGAAATGGTGCTTTTTGATAGAAGTTGGTACAACCGTGCCGGTGTTGAACGGGTGATGGGCTTTTGTACAACGGACGAATATCAGGAGTTTTTGCGTACTTGTCCCGAGTTTGAACGTATGCTGATTCGTTCGGGGATAATATTGGTAAAATATTGGTTTTCGGTTTCGGATGAGGAGCAGGAACAACGTTTCCAGAGTCGTATCGACGATCCCACCAAGCGATGGAAACTGAGCCCTATGGATTTGGCCTCGCGCGAAAAGTGGATTGAATATTCCAAAGCAAAAGATGAAATGTTTAAATATACCGACACCAAACAATCGCCGTGGTTTGTGGTTCCGGCCGATAACAAAAAACGGGCACGGCTCAATTGTATTAGCCACTTTTTGAGCCTGATACCCTACGAAGATGTTAAGCACGACAAAATTGAATTGCCGCCACGTAGCAGCGACGAAGGATATGTTCGTCCCCCATTTTCCGATCAGACTTTTGTGCCGGAAGTGTTTTAGTATGACATAGATTGTTGGATTTTCGCTTTTCTGCAAAACATTACAAGCGCATATATCGTAAATTATCAAAATTCGTGTTCTGTATACAATATTCTTAAAATCATGGTATTGTAATTTTTAAACGAACCATTAAGTATCGATTGCTTTTGTTTTTTTGTTTTGCCGCAGAGCATGTGGGGCAATTGGTTTTAATTTTGCCAGCTTTTTTTTGTCAATTAAATCAACATCATAGTGTTTGTTGCGATATTTTGATATTTTTACGCCCTTAGCAGAAACAATTAGAAATATAAACATACAAAATGGAAACAGCTAAACGTACAATGCGCGACAATGCAGCCATAAGGTGGGCGATGCTTGTGTTGCTAAGTGGTCTTACATTTTCGACCTATTGGTTTCAGGATTTTATGTCGGGCCTCAAAGGGCTGATGTTTACAGAACTGGGTTTTTCGAGCGAAGAGTTTGGTCGCATTATTGGGTTAACCACTTTTGCCAACCTGTTTGGTATGATTATCGTGGGTGGTATCATTCTCGATAAATGGGGTATCAGAATTACCGGCTATGTATTTGGATTATTAGCCACGCTTGGTGCTTCGATTACCGCGATGGCTGCTGCCGGGTTTTTCGGAGCCGATAAGGGCACTATGCTTACGATGATGATTGTAGGCCGTATTTTATTCGGTTCGGGCCTCGAAATATTGTGTGTTCTGGCTACGCGAACCATTGTGAAATGGTTTAAAGGTTACGAACTGGCTCTGGCCATGGCTATAAACATTGGTTTTGGTCGTTTGGGTACCGCATTGGGTATTGCCTCGTCGCTCGATATTGCCGGTGGACACGTGTCGCCAGCGGTAACATTTGCCGCTACATTGATTGGCTTTTCGCTTATTATGTTTATCATCTATTCGTTTTTCGATGCACGAATCGACAAACAAAATAAAGAGCTGGCCGATATGGCGGCCGAAGATGAAGAGTTTAAATTCGGCGATTTGGTAAAATTGGTCACCAATTCTTCGTTTATATACATCACGTTGTTGTGTGTTACGTTCTATGCAGCGGTGTTTCCGTTTATACAATATGCGCCCGACCTGCTTATTAATAAGTTTGGCTTTACCGAAGCCATGCCTGCTACCGGCGTATTTAGTGTGGGTGGCAGTGTAACCACAGGTACCATCATGGTTTATGTGGTTATCTTCCTGTTTGCGCTTGGATTTTCGGTTGTGCCGGCTCGTCTGCCATCCAAACAAGCCCGCCGGATCTTTTTTGTTCTGATTATTGCTTCATTTAGTGCATTGGTTTACAGCTTTCGCGATATTCTGGAAGTGTGGTTTCACAATGGTTCCAAAACAGCTTCGCTCATTCCCTTGGGAACCATCATTTTTACGCCAATCTTCGGTAATATTGTCGACAAAAAGGGAAAAGCGGCTTCTTTGATGATTTTGGGTTCATCCCTGCTTATTTTCGGTCACTTGTCGCTAAGCGTGTTCAATAGCGTGGCATTGGCGTATATGGGCCTGTTGAGTTTGGGTATTGCTTTTGCTTTGGTGCCGGCAGCCATGTGGCCTTCGGTTGCTAAAATTGTTCCCGAGAATCGTTTGGGTACGGCATATGCTACCATGTTTACGGTTCAGAACTGGGGTTTGGGTCTCTTTTTCTGGGGTCTTGGTGCGGTGCTCGATTGGGCCAACAGAGACCACCTCGAAGCCATTAAAAACAAACAGATGATGTTCGACTACACCATTCCGATATTGGTTTTGGTCGCATGTGGTGTCATCTCCATCTTTCTGGCATATAAGCTGAAATTTCACGACAAACGTCAGGGCTACGGTCTCGAGCTTCCGAGCGGTCACAAATCGTAATAAAATATTAACATCCAAATCCGTAAGCGATCAAAACGCTTACGGATTTTTTAATTTAAAAAGTTATGTCGCAAAAACATCCGCGTGGCTTGGCCATCATCTTTTTTACCGAATTCTGGGAACGGTTTGGCTACTACCTTATGATTGCCATTTTTACGCTTTACATGGTGGCTCCGCTTACCGACACTTTTCCTGGTATGGGTATGAACCGCAAAAATGCCGCCGATATTTACGGCACCTTTCTGGCATTGGTGTATCTTACCCCGTTTTTTGGTGGTTTCCTGGCCGATAAATTCCTAGGCTATCGCCGCTCGGTTTACATTGGAGCTGCTGCGATGGCGGTAGGGTATATGGGTTTAGCCATTCCGGGAAATCTGCCGGTGTTTTATACTTCGTTGCTTATCATTGTACTCGGTAACGGTTTGTTTAAACCCAATATGGCGGCATTGGTTGGCCGGTTGTACGAACGACCCGAATACCTTGCCCTTAAAGATTCGGGGTTCAGCCTGTATTATATGTCGGTAAATATTGGTGCCTTTGTATGCAGTTTTGCCGCAGCATGGATGCGTTTGCGTTACGGCTGGGGTTGGGCGTTTGCCACTGCCGGCATAGGTATGGCTATTGGATTTGTTTGGTTTTTAACAGGCAATATACTTATTTCGGAACTTAAAACGATTGATAAAAAGTCGCCACCCAAGGCGGGCGAAATGAGCTTGATGAAAATTGTGGTTTCGTTGTTTGTGCCTGCGTTTGTGGCCGCCTTTCTGGGTTGGATTATTCCGGGTAACCTGCTTGGCAGCGATTCTACCGATGCATTTATCTTTTTTTGTTTGCCGGTTCTTTATTTTTATTACAACGAATGGCGTAAATCCGACGAACAAGAGCGGCGGTCGATGGCTGCATTGTATGCCATATATGGCGTGGTGATTGTATTTTGGGCGGTATTCCACCAGAATGGTTCGGCCCTTACATACTGGACGCAATATAACACCGAACGCAGCATTGGTTCAACCGGCGAAAAAATACTGAACGTGGTTGCCGGTGTAGAAGAGGTATCCACCGTGCCGCGCACCCGTACCGAAGCGGGGTTACATGGCGAAGCCGGGCGCACGTTTGTGGCGGGCTCGTACTATTTCGATAATTATGGCGGAACCATTCCTGCCGGGAATATTGTGTCGAAACCGGCAGATTTGTCGAACGAAGAGTGGGCCGCTGTTGAAAAGGCCAAACAAAGTGATTATGGCGTGCTAAAACTCTGGCCAACCGAGTTACAATCGAGCATCAACCCGTTTTTTGTGGTATTGCTTACTCCGGTGGTCGTGGGCTTTTTTGCTTGGCTGCGTCGCAGAAAAAAAGAGCCTTCCACGCCGGCTAAAATAGCTTACGGGATGTTGCTGTCGTCGCTGGCATGGGTTATAATGGTGTTTGCAGCTCTGGTCTCGGGCAATGGTGCCGATAAGGCTTCGGTTTGGTGGTTGTTTGGCATATACGGCGTCATAACCATCGGCGAATTGTGTCTTAGCCCCATGGGGTTGTCGCTGGTGTCGAAAATGGCACCCAAACGCATTACGGCACTGATGATGGGCGGGTGGTTTTTGGCCACCTCCATCGGCAATAAATTGTCGGGGGTAATGTCGGGTATGTGGGATGCATTCGACAACAAAGCCTGGTATTTTGCCACCAATGCGGCACTAACGGCTTTGGCTTTTGTGCTTTTGTTGATCCTGTTGCCGTGGTTGCGTCGGATTTATAACGAAACGGTAGAGACGCAAAAAATATGATAAGAATCATCTTCCGATGTGGTTTATTTTTATTTATCGGTGGTAATTTATAGCTTTGTGGTCGCAGTGCGATAATACACCGCAAACAATGATAAAAATAAGACAACATATCATGGAAAATTTTAATGTAGCCATTTTGGGATGCGGCACTGTTGGGAGTGGTGTGGCAAAAATCTTGCTGGACATGAACCACGAACTCGTGGACCGAAGTGGAAAAAAGATTACTTTGGTAAAGATTGTGGATCTTTTTCCGGCCAAAAGTGCTTCGGCGTACAATTTGCCACTCAATTTGTTTTGTGGTGGCGGCAAGGATTTAACGCCGGCCGAAGCAAGCCAATATATCGATGAGATCATTGCCGACCAGTCAATCGATCTGATTGTGGAAACGATTGGTGGAACCGGCGACTTTCTATTTAAGGTATTTATTGATGCACTTCAAGCGGGTAAGCCAGTGGTTACGGCCAATAAGGCTATGTTGGCCGAGCGTGGTTCAGCCATTTTCGAAACCTCAAATGCCAATGGGGCTATGCTGGGTTTCGAGGCGGCTGTATGTGGTGCTATTCCGGTAATTCGTGCCATAAGCGATGGTTTTGCCGGCGATAAGGTGGTGGAGATTTCGGGTATTATGAATGGTACAAGTAACTATATCCTTACCAAAATGCAGGATGAAGGGCTCGATTTCGATACTGCACTAAAAATGGCTCAGGAGGCAGGTTACGCCGAGGCCGACCCTACACTCGATGTGTCGGGTGGCGATGCCGGACACAAGCTCTGTCTCCTTATTAAACTCGCGTATGGTGTAGAAGTCGATTATAACCATTTGCTTATCGAAGGTATTCAGAATATAAAGAAAGAGGATATTGATTTTGCCAACGAATTGGGCTGTAACATAAAACTGATATGTTATGCCAGAAAGATGAACGGTAAAATTTATGCCGCAGTAAAACCCATGATGGTAAAATACGACAATTTGTTGTCGAAAGTTTCGGGTGCCACCAATTGCGTAAAACTCGAAAACAAATATACCGGCCACCACATGTTTGTTGGTAAGGGTGCCGGAAGCCTCGAAACTGCCGGTTCTATTGTATCGGATATTGTATTTGCAGCCAAATATGGTTACAGTAAAAAGATGAATGCCGAAAGTGATTTCGAATTGGTCGATCCCGATAATTTCGAATTCCCCTACAACATCACCTTTTCAACCGCCGATTATCCCGGCATTACCGGGTTGGTTACCACTGCCATCGGCGACGAACTCATCAACATCGAAACGGTAAGTCACAACCGTCACGGTTCAAACAAAACCTTGTTCTCGCTGGCTACCATGCCTTGTACACTGGCTCAAATAAAAAGAGCCATTGGGCGGATTCGGGCTAAAGCACCTAATGTGCTGCTCGACGAACCGGTTATACTACCGATACTGAAATAAAATAAAAGTAAAAGCCCGGGGAACAACCCCGGGCTTTCTTGTAAAACAACACAATTTAAACTACTAACCCCCAACTATCCCCAAAGTGGTATCAATGTGATATATAATCCTGTTAGAATAGCCGTTGTAATTACGCCCATGATATTTGCTCCTATCGCATCGTTGATGATAATGGCCTGCGGATTGGCTTTCGATACAATTTTTTGAGCTACCTTGGCGGTTGTCGGCACGCAACTTACCCCGGCAATACCAATTACCGGATTGAATTTACCTTTGGTGATAAAATACATCACGTATCCACCTAAAATTCCTCCCACAGCCGATAGAATAAGGGCTACAATACCCAAAATAAGGAGAATCAGGATCTTTGGATCGAGCAGCAGATGCGCCTCGCATAGCACACCCAATAGTAATCCAAGTATAAAGGTTGAACCATAGAGCAGCGGTCCCGATATAAAGTCGATGAGTGGTTTCATGCCCGACTCACGTATGGCAATGCCGATGAAAAGCGAAAAGAAGAGTGGAGCAGCCACCGGGAATAGTAAGCACAATACGGCACACAGCACCACAGCAAGCATCAGTTTTTGACCAGCAGATACTTTGCGCTTTTGCTTGGGTGGCGGGGGCATTTTTATAGCCCTGAGCCGCTCCGGTACCATAAGTTTTATCAGGTATGGATAGCCGCCATACGTCAGCCCGAGATAGAGGTATGCCACTACGGTAATGGGTACAAAAAGGTTTTTTGCCAAACTCAGCGAAGTGAAAAGCACCATCGGCCCATCGGCTCCACCAACCATGGCTATACTGGCACTCTCTCTCAGGTTCAACCCAAGCGATTGTGCAATAGGTATTGTTGCCACGGTACCAAGCTCGGCACAAAGTGCCAAAAACATACTGGTCAATGGATTACGCAGCAAATAGCTGATGTCGAGCAATACGCCGATACCCATAAATACAAAACAAGCGATAAGACCATTGCTAAACATAAGCGTGTAAATGGGTTGCAAAAAGTCGATTTGCATTACGTCAAGCAATTTGTTGTAATCCGTAACCATCGGATCTACAAATAAATTGCCCTGCGAGCCATCGGGCATAAACATAATACCCGAATTAATGGCCACCATGCCCAATCCCATCGGAATCATGACCAATGGCTCCAAAACCCCTTTTCGACCCAAATATACCAGCATAATGCCAAGTAAAATGAGTCCGATACGGGTTACCATCACTGTTATATCGCTATGCATCAGGGTGCCTATGCCCTGAAACAATTGAGCTAAATCTATTTTTTCCATTTTAAAATATCGTTAGGGTCGGCTGTGGTATTGCCACCGTAATAGTGCGACACCAAATCGTTGTTGTTATCACTCAGTTTACTAATTCGTTTTACCTGTTCTTTGTGGTATTTCTTTATTCGCTTCAAACGATAATACTCGTGGCGCAACATGGGATCGAACTGGAGATCGAGCATAGCCGACAATTTTCCAATCCACCTCACCAAAAACGCCACTGCCATACCAATGGCAAATGCAAGGGCATATACCAACAGAACCAATTCAATTGTTCTCATTGCGTTGCTATTAATTTGGTACAAATCCTGTTCGATTTGTAACGTTGTTATAAAAAATTACGTGTTGTGGTTGAACCGGGTGCTCCGGTTCGGGGACAAAAGGGTGGGCCGCTTTTCAATTGAGCAGTGGGGCCGATAAAAGGGCTATTTTAAACGAAAATTGAGGTGTGCAGATTCTTCGCTGAACCAACGCTGTACAATACGTAGGGGATAGTTCGGTTTTTTTTGTAATAAATGAACTCTGAACTTTTTCGTTTTTTTGGGTGTTGAACCCCACATTTTCGATCGAAAAATTTGTGGCATTGGTTAAATCCTGTGGAAATTGTTCTGCATCGTCGCTTGAAAGCACACAAGTGCCACCAATGGTATCCTTAACGTTTTCAGCCATTATTCGTTGTCCCGACTGCAACAGGCTTCCTGCTGCCAAAAGCAGTATCAGAAACATCATGTGTGCAATACGTAACTTCGAACTTTGGTTCATTTTTACCTGCTATTTTATGCCGCGAAATTAGTGTACTTTTTTGCTAATTGTTTTCATAAAATCACTTATTTTTAGGAATTAGTTATTTTTAGCAATTGTCATGTTTGTTTTGATTCCGACATTGTTGAAATAAATGAATCATGGTGTTGAAATTAAACAGTTTATAGTATTATGAAAGACTACGACAAATATATGCATACCACCGAGCATGTGCTCAATCAAACCATGATTCGAACCTTTGGATGCGGACGCTCGGTGAATGCGCACATCGAAAAAAAGAAATCGAAATGCGACTACCTGATGGCTCAATCCCCTACGGAAGAGCAAATGGCCGGAGTGGAGCAAACCGTGAATGAGGTTTTAAGAATGAACCTCCCCGTTACCGAGTCGTTTGTTACAGCCGAATATGCTGAAAAACACTACGATACCGGCAAACTACCCGAAAGTGCCGGTAACCACATTCGCATTGTGCATGTGGGCGATTACGACGATTGCTGCTGCATTGGCCCGCATGTATCCAATACCGGCGAAATCGGGGCATTCCGTATTATCTCGTACGAATTTAACGAAGGACGACTCAGGGTACGGTTCAAACTCGATGAATTGTAATAGGTTATTACAAAATAAATTATTTAAGTTACTCTTTAAAATTTTGTTTTTATGAAGCAGTTTGTTTTGTTGATTTCAATGGTGCTTTTTATTTCCACCTCCAATGCTCAATGGCTCGATACCTTGCAATTTGGGTCGCGTATTGAAAAGGAGATATTTAAAAAGAAGTTTAATGTTGAACCGATAGATCCGGTGGCATTATTAATATTGCCGGGGCGGGAAGTTGTGGATCCGGTTTGGGCAAGAGAACGAATAGGTGATTTGGTGTCGGAATACCGTAAGGATTTGAAGACCACCTTGCCGAAAACGAATACCGTTAAATCGATTGCAAGGACATTAAAGTCGAAATATTTGATTAATTATAAAATAGATGCCAAATTCAAGGAGTTATTCTTACATCAATTTTATAATAATTTGTCTGCCGCAGCACTCTATGCGGTTGCATTAGACGAACTGAAGATCAGGTATGTACTTGTTTACGAAAACGATTTGTTTTCGGTTGAAGTGGATTGCGATGGTGATAAAAAGGTGGTTCTTACCGAAACAGATCCATCCATCCGGAATATACAGTATAGTTATTCATATCAAAAGTTTTATGTCGATTATTTGGTGCGTCAACGATTAGTCTTGCAAAGCAGAGTCGATTCTACCTCGGTATCCGATGTGTTTGAACAATATTATTTGAACCGTAAGCCGATTACACTCGAAAATCTGGCTGGACTTCAGTATTTTTTTCAGGGTACAATATGGGATGTTCGGTATTCCGAATATGATTATAGTTGTTTGTATAAAGCGTCTTTACTTTATCCCGATATGAAAGTTAAATTCCTGTTCAATGAGGCCATGATTCGACGAATCAATCAGGAAATTGCAACCAATTCGTTCGATCCTGTGCTTATTGCCAATTATGCTTTAAGTAATCCATTGGATATAAAGGTGCTGGAAGGAGTGCAAAAAGTGTTGTTGAACTATGCAACTTTTCAGCTTATTGAAAATCCCGATATCTACAAATATGAAGCTTTTTATAAGCGTTTTTTTGAGGTTTTAAATGATGAGAATTTTAAAAATATGTTCTATCCCGATTATTTATTGAACCGCACTACTTACCTTATTAATCATCATCAGGAAAAAAAAGCATTAGAGGATTTGGAAGTTCTTAATTATTATTTACCTCATAACCCCAATATCGAGAGAAACGTGTTAATTGCTATGGCGAACTCATATTTTCTATTAGGCTCCAATTGGGTTAACCTCGATACCATCAAGGTATGTCTGTTTCGATTTCCATTTCTTAAACAACAAAAGGAGTTTGTCAATTATTTTACCGGATGCTATGTTCACCAGATTTCTGAAGCATTCAGACAACGCAATGTAACCAGAGGACAAGAATTGCTCGGGGAGTACTATACCTTTTTAACAGATACCGACCATTATGCGGTGGATGCCGAACTTGCGGCAAGTGTATTATCTCCTCCGGTTAGATTTTATACCCCGAAAAATATGAAAAAGGAGGCTGAATACTGGCCTAAGAAATTCTTAACCGTGTTTCCGGGTAACGAACTAATTTGTGAAATAGCCAATATCCCATCCTCATATGAACCACCAATTCGTTACAAACAGAAGCAAATGGCGTTTTACACCGATTTAAATTCTTCTGTTCAGGGGGCATGGGAAGTCGAAAAGTTGTTTGTCGACGACAATCCTGAACCATTATTGTCTAAATGTCCGGCATCGCGAATTGTATTTAACAGCAATAACAAATGCGTGATTGAATACAACGGAAAAATCCATTTTTGCAGTTACACATTCAATCACACCCATAAGTGCATTTATATTCTGGATCAAAAAATTAGCCTGATACTATCCATTTATGATGTTAATGAGTCCCAAATGAAAATTTTGGTCATGGATCGCGATATCACCAAAGGTCCGCGATTTCTGATATATTATCGTAAAACCAAGGGTGAATAGTAGGGTTGGTTTCGTTTCGTTGACAGGACACAATTTACTCCTTTGGGTATTTCGTTGGTTATTGGAGCGAAGTCGGCTGTTAAAATAAAAAGCCATCAACCGTATTCGGTTGATGGCTTTATTTATTTCTGTTAGAATATGTTCTATTCCGATTTCATTTCATTGTCTACAAGAATACGTCCGCAATATTCGCAAACGATAATCTTTTTCCGCAATTTAATGTCGAGTTGCCTTTGAGCCGGAATTTTCGCAAAACATCCGCCACAGGCATCACGTTCAATACTCACCACGCCCAAACCATTGCGTGCATTTTTTCTAATTCGTTTAAACGCGGCTAACAACCTTGGTTCAATACGTTCTTCTAATTCTAAACTATGGTTACGTAATGATTCTTCTTCCGTACGTGTTTCGTGAATGATTTCATCAAGCTCACTCTTTTTACCGTTCAAATCTATGGTTCGTTCAGTAAGATGTGCTTTCGAGCTGTCAACAATCTCTTTTTTGCTTTTTATTTCAAAAGCAAACTCTTTAATACGTTTTTCTGCGAGTTGAATTTCAAGTTCTTTAAACTCAATTTCCTTCGACAGCGAATCGTACTCGCGGTTGTTGCGTACGTTGTTTTGTTGCTCCTTATATCTTTCGATTAAAAGGCTCCACTCTTCAATTTCGTTTTTGTGTTGTGCAATCTTAGTTTCAAAATCTTCAATCTCTCTACTGAAGTTTTCGATCCTCGTTTCAAGTCCCACAATTTCGTCTTCAAGGTCTTGTACTTCCAACGGAAGCTCACCTCTGAGTGTTCTTATACTGTCGATTTTCGACATCACTTCCTGAAATTCAAAAAGTGCCTTGAGTTTTTCTTCTACGCTAATTTCTTTTTCTGCCATTGCTTACAGATATTTTATTGGATTCGAATTCACTTTGGTGAAATGAATTGCAAAATTAGAAAAATTTTCTATTAATAAAGCGATAAAAATATCGGTTGTAAATTGTTCGCTTTCAAAATGGCCTATATCGGCCAAAATAATGCCTTCAGCACCGAAAAAATCGTGATATTTCATCTCTCCGGTAATGAAAATGTCGGCACCTGCCGCCTTGGCTTTGCTTATTAAAAAGTTGCCACTTCCCCCGCAAACAGCCACTTTGCGTATCATTCTGGCTGAACCGGCATAGCGAACACTTTGCGATCTGAAAATTTGTTTTACATCCTGCAAAAAGTTTTCTGCTGTTTGTGGGATAACCAGCTCGCCGATCATGCCAATTCCTGCACCATTCCATCTGTTTTTAAGCGGATATACATCGTAGGCCACCTCTTCGTATGGATGTGCTGAACGCATTGCCGATACGATTTTGGCTTCTAAAAAGGCCGGCGCGACTGTTTCAATGCGTATTTCTGCCTCCGAATGTAAGGCACCTTTGGTTCCAATAAAAGGATTTGCCCCTTCGAGTGCCCGAAATGTGCCCTCACCTTTTGTATTAAAACTGCAACAATCGTATTGGCCAATATGGCCGGCACCGGCTTCAAAAATTGCATTACGCACGGCTTCGGCTTGCGCCTCGGGTACAAACGTCACAATTTTTATCAACAGATCTTTTACCGCATCTAACGTCCTGCAGTTTTGCAGTTGAAGTAGTTCGCATATTTTGCCATTCACTCCTTGTAATACCGCATCGGCATTGGTATGGCAACTGTACACAGCAATGCCGTTCGAAATGGCCTTAATTAGTATTTTACCGGTGCTATTCTCCGGGGTAATCTTTTTTATTCCGCCAAAAATTACCGGATGATGGCTGATCACTAAATTGCAGTCGAGACTAATTGCTTCGTCAATAATTGCTTCCGTTACATCTAAGCATACCAGCGCTCCACGCACAATGGCATTGCGGTCGCCGGTTTGCAGTCCCGAGTTGTCGTAACTCTCCTGCAGCACCGGTGGTGCAAATTTTTCGAAAACCTTTATAACGTCTGCAATTGTACTCATCATTATGCTTGTGGTTTGCGCATCTCAATACGTAAATTCAGTTCGTCGAGTTGCTCTTGAGCCACTGTCGATGGGCAATTGTTCATTACATCGCGACCCGAGTTGTTTTTCGGGAACGCAATGGTGTCGCGAATTGAATCGAGGCCGGCAAATAACGATACCAACCGGTCGAAACCAAATGCTATACCACCATGTGGCGGCGCACCATAACGAAATGCTTTCATCAGGAATCCGAATTGCGCTTGTGCTTGTTCAGGACTGAACCCAAGGAGAGAGAGCATCCGGTTCTGTAACCGGTCGTTATATATACGGATTGAACCGCCGCCAATCTCCGTACCGTTTATTACAAGGTCGTAAGCATTGGCGCGAACCTTGCCAGGGTCGGTATCTAAAAGTGCAATATCTTCGGGTTTTGGCGAAGTAAAAGGGTGGTGCATGGCGTAAAAACGTTGTGTGCTTTCGTCCCATTCGAGCAATGGAAAGTCCACAACCCACAATGGCGCAAATACGTTTTTGTCGCGCAACCCGAGTTTATTGCCCATTTCGAGCCTCAATTCGCTAAGCTGGCCAAGTGTATTGTGTTTGTCGCCCGGAAGTATTAATACAAGGTCGCCTTTCGTTGCCGAAACAGAATCGAGCACAACCTGTATCTGTTCTGGTGTGTAAAATTTGTCGATCGACGACTTAATGCTGCCATCGCCACTGTATTTGATGTAAATAAGCCCCTTGGCACCTACTTGTGGCCGTTTTACGAAGTCGGTCAGGCTGTCGAGTTCTTTACGTGTGTACTCGCTGCAACCGGGTGCTACAATGGCACCAATGTATTCGGCACTGTCGAAAACACTAAAGCCGTTACCTTTCAATAGGTCGGTCACGTTTTTAAACGACATGCCGAATCTTAAATCAGGCTTGTCCGAACCATAATACTCCATCGCATCGGCATACGTCATCCTTTGTAAAGGTAGCTGCACATCGATGTTTTTGGTATATTTAAACAGGTGTTGAACCAATCCTTCAAATGTGGTAAGAATGTCTTCCTGATTTATGAACGACATTTCGCAGTCGATTTGTGTAAATTCCGGCTGACGATCGGCACGCAGGTCTTCGTCTCTAAAGCATTTTACAATTTGGAAATAGCGGTCGTAACCGGCTACCATCAACAATTGTTTAAATAATTGCGGGCTTTGTGGTAATGCGTAAAATTCGCCGGGGTTCATCCGCGATGGTACGATAAAATCGCGTGCACCCTCCGGTGTTGAACCAATAAGTACTGGTGTTTCCACCTCAATAAAATCGTGCGCATCGAAATAACGACGGATTTCCATGGCCATTTTATGTCTTAAAATAAGGTTGTTGCGAACCGGTGTACGACGTAAATCGAGGTAACGATATTGCATCCGTAATTCGTCGCCTCCATCGCTGTTGTCCTCAATTGTAAATGGCGGTACGTCCGAAGTGTTAAGTATTTCGAGGTTGGTAACCTCAATTTCTACGGCACCAGTCTCTATTTTTGTGTTTTTATTGCTACGTTCGGCAACTAATCCCGTAACCTGAATCACAAATTCGCGGCCAAGTTTACGTGCTTTCTGGCACAAATCGGCATCGGTTTCCATGTTAAAAACCAACTGTGTGATACCATAACGGTCTCTTAAATCTACAAAAGTCATCCCACCGAGGTCGCGTGTGCGTTGAACCCATCCGGCAAGGGTAATAGTGGCGCCTGCATCCGCAAGGCGTAATTCTCCACATGTATGTGTGCGATACATTGTTATACGTCGTATTTAATGAATTTGCACAAAGATAAAATGAATCTTGCAATTATTATCTCCGTTTTTGTTTCTTATGGCTTTATTATTCTCTTTTTTTACGTTTGTGGTTAATGTTGTTGCAAATAGTGGGTTGGTTTTTACGAAAAAAAGTAACTTTGACGCATAATATCAAGATGAAAATATGATTTCGAAGCCCCGAATAGCGTTTATAAATAGTCTGTCGCACAATAAGCATCGTAAAGCCACCGGTTGCTTTATCGCCGAAGGCGAAAAAGTTGTACCCGAAATTGCACAAACCTATAAATGCAAAATTCTAATCGCCACTTCGCAATGGTTTGCCGAAAACCCGCAACATGGTTCAGCCGAAGAAATAATAGAGGTTAGTATGGCCGAAATGGAACGTATTTCGCAATTGACCACCCCACGGGCTGTACTTGGTGTTTTTTATATGCGTACTGAACCGGAATTGAAGGTAGAAGACGATGATGTGGTATTGGTGCTCGATGGTATTCAGGATCCTGGAAATATGGGAACAATTCTTCGCACCGCCGATTGGTTTGGGGTTCATAAAGTTGTAATGTCTGCAACATGTGCCGATCCGTTTAGCCCCAAAGTGGTTCAGGCCACAGCGGGTTCGTTAAATCGCATGAAAATATACCGGACAGACCTTCCGGGGTTCATTTCAAAAAATAGTTGCTCTGTTTATGGCACGCTTTTAACTGGTGCAAATATCTATGAAACCGAGTTTAACAAACCGTGTATGATAATTTTGGGCAACGAGGGCAATGGCATATCGCCCGAAGTTGAGGCACTTGTTTCACATCGAATTACCATTCCATCTTTTCCTTTGGGTGAACCCACTGTCGAATCGCTGAATGTTGCGGTAGCCTCTGCAATTGTACTTCACGAACTAAGACGAAAATAAAAAAAAGCTGCCCGTGAGCAGCTTTTTTTATTTAATCGAAATCGAAATATTTCTTTTTGCGATCCGAAACGGTGTTGTATCCGCGAATGATGCCCCGTTTGGAATTTTTAATAAACAACAGAATATCGTCGCGTTCTTTCGAGGCAGTAAGTTCTGCTTCAATAAGTTCGCAAGCTTCTGAGTTGTTGAGTCCTTTCATATACAAGTAGCGATATATTTCCTGTATGCCGGTAATTTGTTCGTTGGTAAAACCACGGCGACGCAAGCCAATAGAGTTAACCCCAGCGTACTGAATGGGTTCGCGACCTGCTTTTACATAAGGCGGCACGTCTTTTCCAATGAGTGAACCTCCGGCAATCATCACATGTGCACCAACGTGTACAAATTGGTGTACTGCGCTCATACCACCAATAATAGCAAAGTCGTCGATAACAACCTCGCCGGCTACCTGTACGCTATTAACAAGGATGACATTATTTCCAATTTGAGCATCGTGCGCTACATGTACATAAGCCATTAGCAAACAATTACTTCCAACAACTGTTTTGCCTTTTGCCGAGGTACCCCTGTTTATGGTTACACATTCTCTGACTGTTGTATTATCGCCAATTTCGGCTGTTGAATCCTCACCCTTAAATTTCAAATCCTGAGGGATGGCAGAGATGACAGCACCCGGAAAAATGTTGCAATTTTTACCAATTCTTGCACCCTCATAAATTGTAGCACCCGAACCAATACGTGTTCCTTCGCCAATTACTACATTCTTATCGATAGTAACGAAAGGCTCAATAACAACATTCGGAGCGATTTTTGCTTCCGGATGAATGTATGCTAATGGTTGTTTCATTTCTTGTGTTTTAATATTTTGCCGTGTTAAATAGAGCTAAATTATTTGTTTTTTGCAATCTGAGCCATAAACTCTGCTTCGGTAACCAGATTTTTGCCCACAAAAGCCTGAGCTTTGATATTGGCAATACCTCTGCGAAGCGGTGTTGTAAGATGCAAACGGAAAATTAATGTATCGCCGGGAACTACTTTCCTGCGGAATTTTACATTGTTAATGGTGAGAAAGTAGGTAGAATAGTTTTCGGGATCTTCTACCTGGCTAAGTACCAAAATGCCCGATCCCTGAGCCATTGCTTCTACGATAAGTACGCCGGGCATCACAGGTTCATTCGGAAAATGACCGGTAAAAAAGGCTTCATTCATCGTTACATTTTTAATGCCGATGATGGTGTCTTTATTTTCTATACGCAATATTTTATCAATAAGCAAAAATGGTGGCCGGTGCGGTAACATCCGTTTAATGTCGTTGATATTATAAAGCGGATCTACATCAGCATCATATACCGGGCAGGCCACTTCGAGTGCCTTAATCTCTTTTCTGATTTTGCGTGCAAGCTGGTTGTTGACATAATGGCCTGGTTTGGTGGCAATAATCCGCCCCTTTATTCGTACGCCGGTTAGTGCCAAATCGCCGATAATATCGAGAATCTTATGCCGGGCCGGTTCATTATCAAATATCAGATTGGTGTTATTTAATACACCCGTAGGCATTACTTCCATCGATGGTTTGTTGAATAGTTTAGCCAGACGGTCGAACTCTTTTTGTTCTATTTCCTTGTCGATTATAACCAAAGCATTATCCAAATCGCCACCTTTAATCAGCTGTGCATTCAACAAAATTTCCAATTCGTGCAAAAATACAAATGTTTTGGCACAAGAAATTTCTGATTTAAAATCCGACAAATTATCGAGCGATGCATATTGGTTCGACAATAACTTAGAATTCGGAAACGACAAAAGTGCATTTACCGAAAAGTTGTCATCGGGCAATATGGTAATATTGATCCCTTTCTCTTCATCCCGGTATTCTATTTTCGACTTTACTACAAAGATATTAGCTTCTGTATCAAGTTCTTTAATGCCTGCATTCTCAATGCCTTCCAAAAATAGTTTCGAACTACCTTCGAGAATTGGAACTTCAGGGCCGTTTATTTCAATTAAACAATTATCGACACCACTGGCGTAAAGTGCTGCCAAAGCATGTTCAATAGTTGTAATCCGGATATCGCCATTGCCAATTACTGTGCCACGCGAAGTGTCGACTACGTTTTCAGCCAACGCTTCAATAATTGGTTCGCCTTCCACGTCGGTACGTTTAAATTTATAGCCATAATTTGCCTCTGCCGGCATAAACACGGCTTTTACCATGGCGCCTGTGTGCAGCCCGCGTCCTTCAATCGTAAATGATTGTTGCAGGGTTGTTTGTTTATTCGTCATTGGTTTTTTGAATATTATTTTTTAAAGTCGCTAATTCTTTTTCTAATCTGTTAATTTGGCGATACATTTCCGGAAGTTGCTTGTATACCATCCAGATGCGCCGGGTTTGTCCTGCATCGATGGCCGGTGCTCCCATAAGAATGACCCCTTCTTCTTTTACATCGTTGGCAATACCCGATTTTGCCGCAATCTTTACATCGTTGGCAATCGTGATATGACCTGCAAAACCTACCTGACCGCCAATCATATTTCTTGCCCCAATTTTGGTTGAACCTGCTATGCCAACCTGAGCGGCAATGACGGTATTTTCACCAACTTCAACATTATGTCCAATCTGAATCATATTGTCGAGCTTAACGCCTTTGCGAATAATTGTGCTGCCTAATGTGGCACGGTCTATTGTGGTATTTGCACCAATTTCAACATCATCTTCTATGAGCACATTGCCAATTTGTGGAATCTTTTGATACAATTCGGCCGATGGAGCGAAACCAAAGCCGTCGGCTCCAATTACTACTCCGGCATGAATGGTTACTCTGTTTCCAATAACACAACTGTGGTAAACCGAAACGTTTCCATAAATTGTACAGTCGTTGCCGATTTTTGCATTGTCGTCAATTACTACGCTCGGATAAATCACCGTATTGTTTCCAATCACCACGTTATCGCCAATAAATGCATTCGGTCCGATATAGCAATTGTCGCCCACCGTTGCCGACGAAGAAATTACGGCTTTCGGATCGATGCCACTCTTTCGTGGTTTGCTCTGTTGGTACAATGTAAGAAGCTTAGCAATGGCCTGATAAGCGTCATCCACCTTTATTAGGGTTGCCGTAACACTCTTTTCGGGCTCGAATGTTTTGTTTACCAAAACAATAGACGATGCCGTAGTATAAAGAAACTCGCTATACTTTGGATTTGCTAAAAATGACAGTGTGCCGGGTTTTCCTTCTTCAATTTTAGAAAAATTATTCACCGTAACATCAGAGTTACCTTTAATTTCCCCATTTAAAAATGCAGCAATCTGCTTTGCTGAAAACTCCATTCGCAAAAATTTGACGCAAAAATAAAAAAACTAATTTAATAATTACCACTTATGCCAAAATGATTTACATTCGGGGGTAACACACGAAGAACTTTTCTGTGGTTTTTTGCATTGTTGGGAGTTTAAACATGTCCGATGTATCTGAAATGTCGGTTACTGTGCCATCTTTGTGTAAAATATTGATCTGGTCGTCCGATTTACTATATAATTTCGACGAAATAGAATCTGAAAATACCAGATATCGGCTGGCATCTTCCTCCGAAATACCTGTTTTTTTTACAATATTGTTCAATAACGACCGTAGATAATTTTTATCAGTAGGCTCGGGGGTAATCTCTATTTTAAGCAATTTTCTGTTTATTAAGCCCGATGATAACCAACTTAATACCTTATCGTTATGGTTGCTCCATGCTTTTATCGAAACAATAATGTCGTTATCGTCAAGCTGGGCATATTTTGGCAGAATATCGTCATTATTGTTAAATTCGGCAGATGTTATCTGATTGTTCAGAAAATAGCATAACGCTTCAGTTCCAAATAGTTTTTCTCCGCGTTTTGTTAATTCTCGTGCACGTTCAAGTATTTTTATCAGCATATTTTCGGCAACAATGGCTGTTTTATGCAAATAGACCTGCCAATACATCATTCGGCGGGCAACCAAAAACATTTCAATACTATAAATACCCTTAACGTCCACAACCAAATTGTCATCTTTCACATTCAACATCTTTATTATCCGGGCTGAACCAATGGAGCCTTCGGTAACGCCGGTGTAAAAACTGTCGCGTCGAAGATAGTCGAGCCTGTCCACATCAAGTTGTCCCGACACGAGTTGATGAAGAAAATGTTTTTCGTAAGTGTCGTTAAAAACAGCCATAGCGGTGGCTAATCTGCCATCGAACATTCGGTTAAAATATTCGAAAAATCTTAACGAAATTGTTTCGTGGGGTATGTTTACAATACTACTCTCAAGTGCATGCGAAAACGGCCCGTGCCCTATGTCGTGCAATAAAATGGCTATTTGAGTAGCCTCTACTTCTTCGGGCGAAATAGCAACGCCTTTTTCGTGCAGAACCTTAATGGCTTCGGTAATCAGGTGCATCGCACCAAGTGTATGCTGAAACCGGGTGTGTTGTGCGCCCGGAAAAACATAGTAACTCAATCCAAGTTGTTTTATGCGATTGAGCCTCTGAAAGAAGGGGTGTTCAATCAGCTCAAAAATAAAGTTACCCGGTATTCGGATGAATCCAAATACCGGGTCGTTTATGATTTTTTGTTTGTTACGTTCCAAAATGGTTCAATCGTAAATATTACCTATTTTAATCAACTTGGGTATGTTCAGAAGTTTTATTCTTCTGCCCTGTAACTCAATCAATCCATCTTGTTTAAATTCAGACAAAAGTCTGATGACTGATTCGGTTGCGGTTCCAACCATATTGGCAATCTCTTCGCGAGTAAGCGAAATTTTTAAAAAATTTTCTGCATCAAGGTCGAAAGAGTCCATTAATAATAAAAGCACTTCTGCAAGTCTTTCCCGCACCGACTTTTGAGCAATATCGGTGATGTATTTGTTCGATTCGCCAAGTTCCTTACAAGCCATACGCATAAGAGCCATCGAAAATTCAGGATTTTGTTTGGCTAAATGCAAAAACATGTTGGCCGAAATAAAAAGCAATTGTGAGTCGTCGAGCACTTTTGCCGTAGTGCAGGCTTGTTCGTTATTGATTACGGATCGGAAACCAATAAAGTCGCCCTCTTTTGCAAACCTGATAATCTGTTCCTTACCGTCGATACCGGTTTGGAAAATTTTAATAATGCCTTTTTCTACAAAATATACACCGTTTATCCTGTGACTCTCTTCGTACAGAATGTCGCCACGCGGGAAAATACGTGTTTCCAAATCTACATTCAGAGAGGCAATTTCCTCGTCTGTAAGTGCTTGAAAGACTTTGTATTGTCTTAAATCGATGATTTTTAAATTTTCTGATCCGTTTTCTTTCTTCATAATCACCTTGAATTTGAGTCGTGCTTCCTGAATTTTTTTATATGAGTTTTATCCTTATTTTTTTAACAAAAAAAGCCGAAAAAAGTTTTTCGGCCAAATATATTTAAAAACAACGAATGTTTTATACTGCTCCCTGAAATTGTTTCAAAAAGCGATAGTCATTTTCGAAGTAAAGTCGTAAATCTTTAATGCCGTACTTGAGCATGGTAATGCGTTCGATACCCATGCCAAATGCGAAACCGGTGTATGTTTTACTGTCGATGCCACAATTATCGAGCACATTAGGATCGACCATCCCACATCCCAGAACCTCTAACCAGCCGGTGTATTTGCACACGTTACAACCCTTACCTTTACATAGTGAACACGATACGTCCATTTCGGCCGATGGTTCAGTAAAAGGAAAAAATGAAGGGCGAAGGCGTATTTGGGTTTCTTGTCCAAAAAATTCGCGTGCAAAATAGAGTAGGGTTTGGCGTAAATCGGCAAACGAAACGTTTTTATCGATGTACAGCCCTTCAATTTGGTGAAAGATACAATGCGCACGCGCCGAAATGGCCTCGTTACGAAAAACTCTTCCGGGTGAAATGGTGCGTATTGGCGGTTTGGCGTGCTCCATTACTCTAACCTGAACCGAAGATGTATGGGTTCTGAGTATAATATCCGGATCTTTTTCGATAAAAAATGTGTCTTGCATGTCGCGTGCCGGGTGTTCTGGCGGAAAGTTGAGTGCCGAAAATACATGCCAGTCGTCTTCCACTTCGGGGCCATCGCTAATGGTAAAGCCAAGGCGCGTAAAAATGGAGATGATTTCGTTTTTTACCAGCGATAGCGGGTGGCGCGAACCCAAAGGTATATCAGTTCCGGGACGGGTTAAATCCAAATCGTTTTCGACAACAGTTTGCCCCTTGAATGATTCTGCGAGTTCGTTAATTCGATTGGTTGCCTGATTCTTAAGATCATTGAGCTTTACACCAATTTCCTTTTTAATGTCTGAAGGAACGCTGCGAAAATCGTTAAAGAGCGAAGCAATTAAACCCTTTTTACTAAGGTATTTAATTCTCAAATCCTCAACTTCGGCTGCGCTTTTTGGTGCAAGGCCAACGAGTTCGTCGGCTATCTGTTTGATTTTTTCAATCATTACGCGATATTTTTTTAGGCTTCAAAGGTAAATAGAAAATTAGAGTTTTTAAAATAACCCAAACCTGTTTTATGGATTTTCTTAGTGTATAAACAAAAAAGCTGCTCCTCGATTTGGGAACAGCTTTTTTTGTGAGGTACCTGGCAGATTCGAACTGCCGTACGCGGTTTTGCAGACCGCTGCCTGACCACTCGGCCAAGGTACCATTGCCTTGTTTGCGGGTGCAAATGTAGTGCGAAGTTTTTTATTTTCCAAAAAGATAATTATTCTCCGGTTGTTTTTTTTGTCTTCATGCTCGCCTCATAGCGTCTTCGTTTTTGAATAGTATAATTCTAATGGTTTAGTAATGTTTTTGTATTGCATTGAAAATTAGTAAATTGTATTTTTGGCATGAAATATGATATAATGTGTTCAAGAGAAAATATTTAATATTTATGGTTATGAAGAATTTAATTTTTGCATTCATTGTTGTAAGCTTAGCAACTGCTTCATGTGTCGATGAAGATGCTTTTACTTCCAACAACAGTGACAACAACAAGGAGGTGATTAACATGAACGTGCCAACAGGCTTCGATTGGAAAACTACCGAAATGGTAGAGTTAACCGTGAGTGGAATTCCGGGCAATGTGGATTTTAGAAGTACACTTACTGTGAGTGATGAAAAAGGTATGGTGTTATACAAAGGGTTATACCAGTTAAATACCAACATAACGCTCAAAATGGAAGTTGGTGCCGATACAAAAACACTGAGATTTGTTTACGGCAAGACCGATAAAACGCTTGATATTGTAAACAAAAAAGCGAGTTATTCTTTTGTAACATTAGTAACCGAATAATTTTCTACGAAGATGAAAAATATTTTGAAAAATACAGGTATTGCATTATTAATGGTATTTGGCGTAGCGCAAATAGCTAATGCACAAGTTACACTCGATTGCGAATCCGGAAACAGAGGGATTGAACAGGCTGCATGTTGGGGATTTGGGGCTACTTCTTACAACAATACCGCCGGATTACTCATATCAGGAAAATGGTCAGTCAGAACTAATAGTCTTACTAATTTGTCATTAGGCGCTTGTTGGGTAAAATCCCCATGGATGACAATCAAAGGTCAGTCCGTAAGCCTTAAAGCACGATTGGATGGTGCTGGTAATGGTGTGACAGTAAAAAATATTGTACTATCGTACATTGCATACGATGCAAATGCATCGTATGGCGAGGGTGCATCGGTGCAGTTTCATTCGTTTAGTTTTACAAATTTTTATAGTAAAGCAGTTTACGACATTAATGCACAATTACCTTCGGAAATTGTGAACAATGGCAAACCCTACAAAATTTTGGTTAGTTTTGTTGGTACTGGTGGTAATGAACGAGCGTATGCAGATGATTTTGTTTTTGATGCAAAGTATGCCTCCGATCCAACTAATAACTGTCTTCCAATTATCGAAAATCCTGATGCCGATGGCGATGGCGTAGTTGATGCTGAGGATGCATTCCCCAAAGATAAGTTCAAGGCTTATACGGTTCATTTTCCACAGTCGGGATACAATACGCTGGCTTTTGAAGATAACTGGCCTTTCACCTCCGATTACGATATGAACGACTTAGTGGTCGATTATGGCATGGATTTCGATTTAAATGCCAAAAACGAGATTGTGGAAATAAACGGGAAAGTGATACTTAAAGCTGCAGGAGCAAATAATAAGAATGGTTTTGGATTTATGTTCGATGGTATCCCTGCCGATGCTGTATTCAGTGCCGAAGGTTCGAAACTTAGTGAAAAAGTGGCTGAATTGTTGGAGAGTGGTGTTGAAGCCAATCAAAAGTTTGCCACCTACCTTATGTTTAATAATTCGTTCGATATTTTACCACAATCGGGTGCCGGTATTGGCGTAAATACCTCATTAAACGGAACTTATCACGAGCCGGTTGAAATGCCGTTTAAAATGGTATTACAGAAGGAAGGTAGCACCGCTAATGGTTCGCCCGTTTACTTCAAAGAACTTATTGCTAACAGCAAATTTTTTAACCCGTTTATGATTAAACAAGGTGTCCGCGAACAGGAAATACACCTGCCCGATTACATGCCGACGTTGCTTCAGAATACCAAATTGTTTGGCGAAGGCAATGATAGAACCAATGTAGACAAGGGTTATACCTACAAAACTGAGCGTGGTTTGCCTTGGGCTATTCAACTACCCAAAGGATTCGATTATCCGATTGAAGGCAAAGACGGCATGATTTCAAAAGCTTACAACTACTTCGTGCCTTGGGCCGAAAGTGGTGGCGAAAAATACAACGACTGGTGGAGCAATAGCGATGGCTACCGGAACGAAAAACTGATTTATCAAAAAAGATAACGGTAGTTTTCAGATAAATATTTTCTAAAAAAAGGTGGGGTAGCCCACCTTTTTTTTATTGTTTTAGCGCATTGTTGCTCATGTTTTGGATAATGGTGTTTTTGTCGTCGCTGCCCATGCTCGACCCAAAATAAAAGCTATATATTTGGGTGAGAATTGCGCTCAGAACGCCCAAAATATACAGTACCACATCTTTAGCATCACTGTCGAAATAGTTCTTGCAGAAAATAACCAAACCAAATAAAGTAAATGTTATTAGCGTGGTACCCAAAGCCAAATAGCCGGTTACATTTTTGTTTAGTTTTGTCGCGTTTATGTTTGTTTGAACCGAAGTGGCCATTTGACGGGCACTGTTCTTATCATCCAAAATTAACTTCCGTTCTTCAACGTTTAGCCTTTGCATCTCTTGTTGAAACTGCATTTCTGCCTTTCGGAATTCAAGGTCGAGCTGCATTTTTTCTTCTTTTGTTGTGGTGACTTTATCGACCACATCGCCCACTTTTTCGACAAGTTGAGCGGCACCACCCGAAAATATATTTGTTAAAAATGACATGATTTACGTGATTTAGATGTTAATAATCGCCTATCGTTCTGCGTATCCAGCCATAAAAGTATTTCTGACTGGTTGGTCGTTTCTTTACAATAGAAACATACCGGGCAACTTTGGCAACGGTAAAAGCTGCCATAAAATGTTCCGCATCAAAACTGTTTATTGCTTCTATGGTAACAGGACCGATTACGCCATCGGGTTTTGCCCCCACAACCATTTGTGCCAGAGCGGCACTGGTTCCTACACCGGCATTAACAGCAAAATCGAAAATCGAAAATGCCACATCGAAATTGGTCATGTCGTCCGCTTTTACTTTGTGCCAGTAATTTACTTCGTAAAATTGGCTTACCGATTGTTGAAGAGCGGTGTTTTTGTTGAGAACTTCGGGAAATCCGGTTTGTCGTTTGGCCATATCAATTTCTACCCAACCGTCCCATGCCGGGTAAATTTTTCGGGCAATGCCTTTATATGTTTCACCGCCCGGATCATCGGGGTCGTTGTCGTACAGTCCTTCGTGAACGAGTACGCGTTTAAGAGCTTCATCAAAAAAATTGTTCATAACTTCAGTGTATTAGTCCCGGTTTACCTTTTGTCAGTCGAATCAGATCAGCTGCTTTTGGGCAAAAAGGGTGATGTGATTTTTAAAAAGTTTTCACAATATTGAGACAATTCTTTCGAAGAATGAAGCCAATTTTTTAGATATGTTTAAAATTAAATGTATGAATAGATAATGGTTCGTTAGATTTTGGATTTTGGATGTTCGATAAAATTAACAAGTAGATCCACAGCAATTTATAAAAGCTTAGACTAATGTGTAATACTCATAAAATGAATGCAATATCAAGCATAACGAACTGTTGAAAAGTTTTACAGTAACTTATTCCATACAAAGCACCCTTCGAACAAATTTTCAACTGCCGGTTCAGCCCGAAACAGGCCAAATACGGTTGAACCACTGCCCGACATGGCGGCATAGGAAGCACCCATATCGTACATCTGTTGTTTAATATGGGCTATTGGGGGGAAAAGTTCGAATACTGGCGGTTCAAAGTCGTTAACGAGTACATTTTTCCATTCTTCCACAGGGCGTTGTATTATTTCGGATAGCGGTGTTGATGCCGGTTTTGGTGTAATTTTGCTATATGCCATTGGTGTAGACACGTGAATGTCGGGTTTTACAAGCAAAATATAATAGCCCGCCAGAGATACGGCAACGGGCGAAAGAATATCGCCAATACCCGTAGCCATCATGGGGGTATTGTAGATGAAAAACGGACAGTCGGCACCGATGGTCGTGGCAATTTCAGCAAGCTTTTCGTCGCTTAATCCGGCCATTAACTGCTTATTGGCTCCTTTGAGGCAAAAAGCCGCATCGGCCGAACCGCCGCCTAAGCCAGCACCCATAGGGATAATTTTATGAAGATGGATATACCATCCCTCTTTTGGTTCATGCCCGGCTATTTTCCTGAATGCTTTTAAAACAAGGTTATCGTTGTTGTTTCCGCCGATTTCAATACCCGAAGTCACGAATTGGACACCCGACTGGCATTCGATTGGTGTAATTTCGAGTATATCGCACAAAGGAATGGGGTAGAAGATGGTTTCGATATTGTGATAGCCATCGGGCCGCCGCTCGGTAACGTGCAGGCCGAGATTTATTTTTGCATTTGGAAAATAGAGCATGTGTAAATAGTTAACAGTGAGCAGTGAACAGTGAGCAGTGAACAGTGAGCAGTGAGCAGTGAACAGTGAGCAGTGAACAGTAAGCAGTAAGCAGTAAGCAGTAAGCAGTGAGCAGTAAGTAGTGAGCAGTGAGCAGTTATGTTGATTAATTTTTTGTGGTATTTACGTCATCGCCTTCAAAATAAACCTCTAAAAATTTGGCTTTTGATTCCATTGGTTCAAACATAATTTCTTTAAGTTCGTTGGGTATGAGTGCAAATTCGCCAAGGGCAACCGTTACTGCGCCATCGGGGTAATGTATTTTAAGTGAACCTTCGATACAGGCTACTACTACAAATGAATCGAGCAGGAAGTAATCGCGGCCGATTTTGGTGTTCAACTCAACCATATTGGTTGTAAAGTGCCAATCGCGCACCAGATTGCACGGTTTATTCATTTCGGTTTTGTAGTCGATGTCGTATTTGTTCTGAACCGTAAAATCGATGACTTCGAGTGCATCGGCCACATGCAAGTCGCGTTCATTGCCTTGATCATCTTTGCGGTTGTAGTCGTAAACGCGATAGGTAATGTCCGATGTTTCCTGAATTTCGACCACCACCACGCCTTTGCCCAATGCATGTATACAGCCGGCAGGGATAAAATATACTTCGTTTTTTTCTACATGTATGGTATTTAGTACATCAAGTACTTCGGGGCCATGCACTAATTTTTCGAAATCGGTGCGATTGGTTTGTTTTGAGAAACCGGTTACGATGGTCGCTTCGGGTTCGCTGTCGAGGATGTACCACATTTCTGTTTTACCCAGCGATTCGTGCTTTTCGAGAGCTACTTCGTCGTTTGGGTGAACCTGTACACTAAGGTCATCGTGCGCATCTATTATTTTTACAAGAATAGGAAACATTGTGCCAAACTGGTCGTAAACCTTATCGCCCACAAGGTCGCCCATATACACTTCAATGAGTTCGTCGAGGCCGTTGCCGGCAAGTTCGCCATTGGTCACCACACTAATATCGCCTTCTACGGAAGAGATTTCCCAGCTTTCGCCGATTTTTGCTTTTTTATCTGCATCATTTCTGTTGAGTTGCTTCGTGTGATAGTTGCCACCCCAAATTTTCTCTTTGTAAATAGGGGCAAATTTTAAAGGATATAGTTTCATTCTATGTAAGTTTTATGCAAATGTAAAATATTTTGTTGTTTATCGGAAAGAGAGATTATTTTTGCACTCAACAAAATAGTTGTAATGATAAAAAGATTCTTTCGTATAGGCTTAATATATCTTTCTGTTTCAGGCTTCGTATCGGTTTTGAGTGTTTCGGCGCAACAGAATTTGCCTTCACCCAAACCCCGATTGGTTGTAAGTATTGTTATTGAGTCGTTTCGACCCGATTTTCTCGACCGTTTTTGGGAAGGGTTTGGCGAACATGGCTTCAAACGGTTCATTCAACAAGGCACGCAATGCACCAATACCGAATATCCCTATCTCTTTTGTCAATCGCCAACCGATCAAACCACCATTGCCACAGGCGCATATCCTTCGCGGCATGGTATTTCGACGCGAAGCAGTTACGATCGCAAAACCACACTGTTAACCCCTTGT
This sequence comes from Bacteroidota bacterium, assembly GCA_003249935.1. Lineage (GTDB taxonomy): Bacteria > Bacteroidota > Bacteroidia > Bacteroidales > UBA5342 > SZUA-561. The sequence continues at coordinate 3,427 of QKHT01000017.1, read as the reverse complement.
TTTTTCGACAATAACAGCAATCTCATTGGTTCCGGCAGCGGAAAGGGGATGGTCTCAGCCCGCAATATGATGGCGGGAACCATTGCCGATGCTTTGCAGATGCATACCTATGGCGAATCGAAGGTAGTAAGTATTGCGCTCGACGAAAATCGTGCAGTCGCATTAGCCGGCCATTCGGCCGATGCGGCCATCTGGCTTGATAACTACTCCGGTAACTGGGTGTCATCCAGCTATTACGGCCCGATTTTGCCCGGGTGGGTATCGGAATCGAATACCAAGGGTTCTGCTGCATTTTATATGTCAAAAAAATGGGAGCCACTGCTTTCGCTTGGTAATTATGTCTATAACAAGCATATACTTCGGCGAAATAAACCTCAGAGTTTTAGTGTGGATTTAAGTTCAAATAAGCCATCTTCCGGGCCATATCAAATGTTAAAGAGTACGCCATTTGGTAACAATATGGTTTTCGAAATGGCAATTAATGCGATTCAGCAAACCGATATGGGCAAAGATGATATACCCGATTTGCTTATGCTTAATATTTCGGGCATAAATCCATTGCTGCTCGACCGTGGTGCATATTCGATGGAGCTCGAAGACTTGTTTATTCGTATTGACCAATCGCTGGGCGATTTTGTCGATGCGGTAGATCGTGCTGTGGGAAAACAAAATGTGTTGTTTGTAGTTACAGGTGCACAGCCGGCAGTAAATACACCCGACGATCTGGCCCCCTACAATATCCCTTCGGGTAAGTTCGATGCGCAACGGGTCAGTGCATTGCTTAATGCCTATCTTATGGCATTGTATGGTCAGGGGACTTGGGTAACAGGCTATTTTGGTCAGCAGTTTTATCTGAACCACGAGCTTATCGAAAACTCACGTAAGAGCCTTTGGGATGTGCAAAAAGTGGCTTCCGAATTTCTTTCCGAATTTGCCGGCGTGGCGTTGGCATTACCATCGTACGCCATACGCGAAAACCAGTATGTTACTGGACTTAAGTGGCAAATGCAAAATTCGTGGTTCATCCCCAAATCGGGCGATATTATGATTGCCTTATCGCCGGGTTGGAGCGAAAGTGCTAAAACAGGAGAAGAATTGGAAGGCATAAGCAGTAGTTCGAGTACCGTGCCATTAATGTGGTATGGCTGGAAAATACCACGCCAGCATATCAATTCTCGTGTATATACCACCGCAATAGCACCCACAATAGCCGAAATTCTGGGAATATCCAAACCCAACGGGGCCGTCGATTCGCCAATAGATATTAATTATCGGTGAAAAAAGCGGGCATTGTTGTGTCAATATTGAAATTCAGAACATAATATTTAAATTTGACCCGTTGCAACCGACGGTGGTTCAGCCAAAATAGAGAGAATGAAAGCAATATCACGGTTGTTATTAATCAGTATTATGTTTTGTGTGGTTTCGGGTAGAACCGGTGCACAGGTAATTGGTATCGAAAAGTTTAACCGAAAAATATCGCTTGTCGATACGACTTTCGATTCGGCCGTGAAGTTTAAATTCAAGAGCCTTTCATTTTTTCAGAACAACGAATATTTTAGCAACTATGCCAAAGGTTATACCTTGCCCGGGTATTGGGTTGAACCGACAGTGACGATTAGTACGGGCGACTTTTGGCAATTGGAAACCGGTGCACGGTTGTCTCGGATGTTTGGTAAAGACAGCCTTACCGATAAGGAATGGTTATTTCGCGCAACTTGCAAAGTTTCAGATAATTTGCTGTTCGTTTTTGGTTCGCTCAACGAAACACCGAACCATGGTATGCCCGATGCTTTATACGATAGTGAGCGATGGTTAACCGGGCCTGCCGAAAAAGGTCTGCAAATTTTGTACAACAACCCAATTGTGGATGTGGATGTTTGGATTAACTGGGAGAAATATATCGTTGATAATTCGCCGTTTCAAGAGGAATTTACGGCCGGATTTACTGTTTTAAACCACATTTTAAAAGGAAATAATTGTGGACTTACAGTCGATTTGCCACTATATCTGATTGCTAAACACCGTGGTGGTCAAATTGATAATTCTCAGGCTCCCCTCGAATCGATTGTTGTGCCATCGGCCGGATTGGCGTTGCAATATCCGTTGGGTAACAATACATTAGCACTTAATTCGCAGCAAATGCTTATGGCATTGCGTTCCGAATTGCCTTCAATTCCGTTTAAATCGGGAAATGCCAGCTATACATGGCTAACCCTTTATACCAAATATATTTCTGCATCGGCAGGTTATTACATGGCCGATAAGTTTTATTCGCCACGTGGAAAACGATTGTTGCAAAGTGTACCATATAAAGGTGAATCCGGCGATTTTACACGCAGTTTGGCCGATGTGCACCTGAACTATTTTCGCGATTTTGCACCGGGTTGTCGCTTCAATATTGGGTTTCAGGGTTATTACGATACAAAAATCAATCTGTTCGATTACAGTTATGGTTTTTTGCTCCGGCTCAACCTCAGTAAACGGCTAATAAAGCTTTAGCTATTCTAAATAAAATGCCGCTTTGCCACTGATTTAACAGCGCAAAACGGCAAGTCAATCTTCATTGTATTTATAATTAACGTACTTCCTGCTGAGCAAAAACCGGTGTTTTGCGCAATAAAATATCCACATATTGCGACCGGGTATATTGAAATTTGTCCTTTACATTGTTATAATCCATGTTTCCCCGAAAATCGGCCAACGAATCGTATCCTTTGCGTTCCATCCATGCGTCCAGATTTTCGAGTACCTGCACCAGATGTTTCGACCCGTTGCGATACATGGCACTTACCATTTGCACACTGTTGGCACCGGCCAATATCATGCTTACCACGTCGCTGGTAGAGTATATGCCGTTGCTGGCAATAATGTCGCCTTTAATATTCCCCGAAAGTAACCCCGCAACCCGCATGGTATACAGCTTCTCTTCGGGCGATGAAAATTCCCAGTTGAGCAGGAACTCTTCTTTTTCGGGATTGATGTCGGGCAAAAACAAACGGTTAAACATTACAAAACCATCGGCACCTTCGTTGTCCATTCGTTGAACCAAATTGAGTACATTGCCATAAAAGCGACTGAGTTTAACCTGTACCGGTATATTTACCGCTTTTTTTACCAATCCCACCACGCGCGTTTGATAGTCTTCAATTTCGAGCGACGTGCGTTCGAACCGTTTGGGGGTGTCGTAAAAGTTGAGTTCGAGAGCCGATGCGCCGGCATTGGCCAGCTCCTTGGCATACTCAACCCAGGTTTCTTCGAAAATGCAGTTGAGGCTGGCAATTACGGGTACATTTACCGCTTTTACCGTTTCCTTTAGTTTCAGCACGTGTTCGGCCGGGCCCCCATGCTCTATTTTTGGAAAAAGGTTTACCATTTCGGCATTCCGTTCGTCGTACAAATGGAGTTGTTCGTCAAATTCGAACGA
>QKHT01000301.1 GCA_003249935.1 Bacteroidota bacterium | reverse complement strand
CGGCATCGGTTCAACCAAAAACCAATATTGTCGTGTTCAGAATCGCCGGGTTAAGTTCAGAAACATCCGTCCCGAGTTGTTTTCTTTCTCGAGTGTAACTTCAAAATTGCCCGAAAGCATCAGGTTTTTTGCTATTCGCCACGACAGGCTCATTTCGGCAATATTTTGTTGAAGCGTACGTGGCGAATTTTTAAATTGGTAATTTACCAGCCGGTATTCCATGTCGGCACTCACTTTGCCATCGAAACAATCTTTCGAAAGGATGCCGCCATACACCATGCCATTCATATAAATGGTTTGCAGGTAGGTAGCATTGAGCGTGAGTGATACATCGATCCATGGTAATTTGCTGTAACAGAGGTAACTGTTGCCATTGATGCTGGGTGTGGGATCCGATTTTTGAAAGCGGTACCCTGCTGTACCACCCCAGTTAAGGTATTTCCATGGGCGGTAGTTGAACTGAAAACGCAATCCCTGTCGGGTTTCCTTGTCGAGTATACTGTCTATTTGGTTCTTAAATGTTTCGTAGTAATAGATGTTTTTTCGCGCATCGTACGAAAGTGACAGCGAGAGGCGTTGCCAGGGTTTGTATCTGAGCGAGAGGTAAGTACTCGACAAATCGAAGGTGTTTACCGGCTTCAGGTTCTGCATGCTATACAAATCAAATTCGAACGAACAAAATAGATCGACTCGTTTAACCAACGAATTGGCATGCTGCAAATAGATAAACTGACGGTCGGTTTTCAGGTGGTTGGTTTGGTCGAAAATGGCAAAAGAGTTTTGCATTTCACCGTTTTTTCCGGTTACCTTGTGGCTTACAAACGCGCCGGCTTGCAACAAATTGGGGTTGAAACTGTAGTTGAAATAGTCGGGGCGCGAGCTGGCCATGGCTCCGAATGTGAAGTTGCCTTTGGTTTTTTCGTACTGCAACCCGTCGGCTGCACCGATGTTGGCCATGTTGAGGTTTATTCTACGCCCCAACGATATGCGAGAAGTGGGAGAAATGTCGTACGATACCGAAAGGTTATAAACTTTAAGCGCACTGTTTATGTCCTTTTTTACCGCGCTCCAATCATTTAGTTTGTGCGTAAACATAAGGTATGTTTCGGTCGATAATTTTGAGCCTGCGATGCGATGGGTGTTCATCGAAAAATTGTACCTCAACCGATGGTTCGACCCATAATCCGAAACATTGGAGTACGACGATACCGACAGTCGGCCGTCCACCTTTGGTTTTTCGATGTCGTTTTTTCGCTTTTCAATGGCCGATTGTATTGCGGCATCGTTTACCGAAACAGCAGTAGGCAGCGTCTTTTGTGCCATTTCGGTTTGTTTTTCGGTTGAACCAAAATGGCCGAATACGGGGGTTGAAACAACAAATGATTTGGTCGTTAAAGGCGCGCATACACACGAGATGGACGACAAATTTTTTACCACCAGTGCCGCCTGGTTCACCCCGTTATCTTTAACATAAAGCGTATCGCCAATTTTCAGTCCTTGCGTACTTGCAAACTTTACATATACATTTTGCGAACTAATAAATGATACGGCGCCTTCGGTTTCATGTGCTTCTTTCGGCATTTGGGCTGTTGAAACACCCACCGCGGCAAAAAGTACACAAAGGCCGATAAGAACGCGTTTCGAAAGAAGCGTCCAAAATGGGATTAATCGGCTCCCGATAAGTTGGCTAAATCCTTCGTTCCAATTAGAGGGATAGTTTTCTTTTACGATTTTCATATTTTTATTGTTAATCGTGACAACGTTTACAATTGGCCTGATAGCTGCTGTTATTGTTATGGCAATCGATACATCGATCCCATGCCCCTTTGTGATTGCCGGAGTAAATACCAAACCATGCATCGTGTGGTTTGAACCTAACCGCTTGCCATCCGTTTGCCGAGTGGCACTCGTTGCAAGCGAATTTGGCAATTTTGGTAAGATGTGCAGGAAAAGCACTGATTGCCCTTGTATATTCCGAAGCATGACAGCTTTTGCAATCGGGATTTATTTTTTGCATCACCGTTTGGCCTGTATGACAAGCATTGCACGCGAGGTTATGCCCGCCAACCAATGGAAAAAAGCCGTGTTCGAACCCATTTCCCGTTGCCGACCAACTTTGTCCGACCATGTTGTGGCAAAGGTTACAATCGGTGGAGTAACCCGCCTTGGTATGGTTGGGTTGGGTGGTTGCACGGTATTCGGTTTTGTGGCATGTATAGCATTCGGTATTTATCTGGTCGAACCGGTATTGCGATGCCGACTGATGACATTGCCGGCAATCGGCGGTGCCATGTGCCCCAACCAAAGGAAATCCGCGTTGCTCATGCAAGGGTTTTATGTTTTTTACCAACCACGATTGCGGGGTGTGGCAACGAT
>QKHT01000096.1 GCA_003249935.1 Bacteroidota bacterium | reverse complement strand
ATGATGATATTGTATGCTGCTTACGAAGTTGTGAAGGATGGTATGTTAAAATTGCTTGGTGAAGTGCCCGAAAAAGAAACCATAGCGCAGTTGAAAAAAATATGCAGCGATGTGTTGTGCGAAAATAACAGCCTGCATCACATTCATATTCACCGCTATGGCAATCATGTTGAACTTACGTTTCATTTGCGGTTACCGGGCGACACCACCCTCGACTATGCACATCTTGTGGTTTCGCGAATCGAAGAGCGTGTAAATAATGAACTTGGTATGGAAGCAACGATTCACTGCGAACCGCATAAATAAACCGTTTTGTTGGTTCAGCAAAAAATAACTAATTTAACCGCGGTTTTTGGTTATTAAACGCAATGTAACGAATGAACTCTAAATAGGTACACTCAAATTGTTAAACATAATTTTCGAAAAAAATAGATGAAAAAGATTTTAAATTTAATGCTGTTGGCAGCACTTTCGGGGATGGTAATTTTTTCTTGCAAAAAAGACGATAACTCTTCGACAAACAATGGTTCAACCACCAAAACTACTTATACCAGTGGTGCTTACATACTATGCAAAGGCCGACCGGGTTTTAACGAGGGCGATATCAGTTTTGTTTATACCGATACGTCGCAAATTTTAAGAGACTTACTACTCAAGAATAACGGACGTCATATTACAGGCGAGCCTGTGAGTTTGTATCAGATTAATTCGAAGTTTTATATTTTGAGCAATAACCCATCGCGTATCATGGTGTTTAATAACGCTTCGATTGCAAAATCCGACTCGGTCGATTTTAGTATGCCGGTAACCGAGGTGTTTTACACCGGTTCGTCGCGCGCTTTAGTTTCACTTGCCGGTACGTCCAACTATTTTTTTGCAAACCTCAATACCGAAGTCGATACATTAGTAGATAATGTGGCTACAACATTTATTCCGGGTGCAGTGTATTACCATAACGGATACTATTTTGCCGCCACCCGTACCGAAGGGGTCGATAAAAAAGTAAATGTTCTTAAGGCATCCGATTATTCATTGGTAAAAAGTATAACGGTTGGGGTTGAACCAATAGCATTTGCTGTGGATATGGGCGGGTCGGTTTGGGTATATTGTGCCGGAACACCCGATAATGATGGCTTGGTGCGCAATGCTTCATTAGATGTAATAGATACTAAATCGCTGCTGCGTCGTACTATGAAACTGCCTGAACAAAAAGCAATTACTCATAAAAATGTACTTACAGCCAATAGTACAGGCGACACCATCTTTTTTGTCAATAACGGACTTAAAGCGATGCGTTATAATTCTGCAAGTGTGCCGGGTACTAATTTTGCAGGATTTCGAAACACAGCAGGGTTCGATCGTAATCCATATACCAAGGCTCTTTGGTTATATACGCTCGATAATGGAAGTGTCACAGACAGCATAAAAATTTACAATGCCAAAGGTGTTCTCGATACCATTGTTACAGTGGGATACGAACCAATGAATGCTGTATTCGTACAATAGCAAACGGTTTGCTGTTTTAAAATATTCCGACAAAAAGTTAAAACGAATTAATTCGCGACTTTTTGCGGAATATTTTTGTTTTGGCTTATGTCTGTATACAAAATCAATTACATTTTATAGAATGATACATACAAAATTAATATTTCTCCTTTTACTGCCTTTGGGTTTATCGGCTCAGCCAGCCCCCGAAATGGCATTAAATGGTGTAATCAATGGCAAGGTTGCCGATAAACAAACGGGTCAGCCAATCGAATATGCAAACGTAGCGGTATATTCCGCCCGCGATTCGTCGCTTGCAACCGGTAGTGTAACGGCTGCCGACGGTTCGTTTTCACTAAAACTGAACAGGCCCGGTAAATATTATACCGTGACTAAGTTTATTGGCTATCTCGATACAAAGTCCTCGCCCTTTACGTTAACTCCAAAACAATTAACCATCGATTTGGGTGAAATAAAACTCGATCCTTCGGTCAAAAATCTCAAAGAACTAAGTGTAGTAGGCGAACAACGCTCCATATCCTATAAAATAGATAAAAAAGTAGTGAGTCCCGGGCAGTTTACAATTGCAGCCGGAGGAACTGCCGTGGACGTATTACAAAATACACCTTCGATTACCGTAGATGCCGAAGGTAGTGTATCGTTGCGTGGTAGTAGTAATTTTATGGTTTTGGTCGACGGTCGGCCAACCCCCTTCGACCCCAGCGATGCATTGCAACAGATTCCGGTGGGTTCAATCGAAAATATCGAAATTATTACCAATCCCTCGGCCAAGTACGACCCCGATGGTGCTTCGGGTATAATAAATGTTATTACTAAAAAAAATCGTGCAGCAGGTATTAATGGTGTGGTAAATATCAATGCCAATAATCAGGATACCTATGGCGGCGATTTTGTTATAAACTATGTAAATGGTAACAAAAGCTTTTTTATTGGAGGAAACCGAAGCACGCGTATGCGTTGGTTCGACTATACATCCGATTCGTGGAACTACAGTAACGGAGTTGATACCATTCGAAATTATTCGTCGGGCGACCGAAAAATGTCATTTACAAATACATCGCTTAAAGTAGGCGGCGAATGGCGTATTACCGATAAAAACACTTTTGGACTACAATTCGAAGGTGGCGGAATGGGTAAGGTTATAAAGGCTGATCTCAATTATGAAAATAGCAGAAATCAGGAGGCTCCGGTTTTTTCTTCGAGTAATGCAAATGCTTCGGGCGATAATGTTTTTGGATCGGGAACCTTTACTTTCGATCATAAATTCGATACCAAAGGCCAGATATTACAAACCATGTTGTTTTACATGGGTACTAACGGTAAGGATAATACTTATAGTTATGAGTATGGTTCGGCCAAAAGCTTTTTACAAGGCACTCTTGCAAAAGGCGATAACAGTGGTAATGAAATACGTGCAAAAGCCGATTATGTAAAACCTTTTGAAAATGATGGTCGTTTGGAAGCCGGTGTACAGATGCGCGTTACAAACACTACATCGTGGAACGACCAGACCAATGGATTAACCATGGCTGCAATTAATAGTCATGTTTTTGGAGAATCCTCGCCACAATACCAGTCGACCGATTTTTACCAGTCGTTACCTTCGTTTTATGCCACATACAGTGCCGAAATAGGAAAAATAGGCTATCAATTAGGCTTGCGTGGCGAACAAACGATACGTAAAACTACTTTTAGTGCATTTGGTAAAAACGATTCTTCGTTCAATATTAACACCATGGATTGGTTTCCTACACTTCATCTGTCGTACAAAATGCCGGCCGACCAGCAGCTTTTTGCCGGGTATTCGCGTCGAATCGAACGTCCGCGCGATTACTACCTCAATCCTTTTGAGGTTCGTCGCGATGCGTATGCGATAATGAAAGGCGACCCCAATCTGCTGCCCGAACTTACCGACCAGTTTGAGTTGGGTTACCAATTAGCAAAAAATAGTAATTTTATCTCAATTGAGATGTTTCATCGGCATACCAAACAAATTATCGACAGGGTAAAAACACCTTATTCCGGCGATCCATCCGGCAAAACCTATTTAATGTGGGTTGCAAATATTGGCGAAGATTATCGTTCAGGAGCTGAAGCAATGGTCAACTACGATCTTACCAAATGGTGGACCCTAAATCTTTCGGCATCGGTTTACGACTACCGTTTATTGGAAAAATTTAATGGCGTATCGGTCGATCGTAAAAGTAATAATTGGAATGGCCGCATGAGTAATACCTGGAAACTTGGTATGGATACACGGTTTCAGTACGATATGATGTACGAAAGCGCAACAGCCGACGCACAAGGTACCGAAAGTGCCATGATGTTTGCCAGTGCTGCCATAAAACAAAATCTGTTTAATCGCAAATTATCGGCGACATTGTCTGTGATGGATTTGTTTAATACCGCCGGCAAAAAATCAACCATATCGGGGCCAACATTCTATTCTAAAACAAATATGGATATGGTGGGTCCGGTAATAACGCTAACGTTATCGTATAAAATAAATAACTTTACCCCGCAACGTCGCAGCGACGACAAGCAAGGCGGCGGTATGGAATTCGACGCAGGCATGTAATTAATGGTTCCTTAATCTCTGTATTTCAAGGACATTGGTATTTTTGCCGGTGTCCTTTTTTAGTATGAACCGATTGTGAATTGCCCCAATATTAAAATTTGTGTATCTTCATGCCAATATTACAAATTACAACAATACAATGAAAACATCTCGAAGCATCATTATTTTACTCTGCGTATTTGTATCTATTTCGTGTTGCAGTACCAACAATGAGGTTCACAAACTCACTTCGCCCGATGGTATGCTGTCGGCAACAATTACTGTGGAAGCCGGCGATTCGGGTCGATTAGTCTGGCAAATTGACCGGGGCGAAAAAGCAGTCCTTCTGCCTGCACCACTGAGTCTTACATTAGCCGATGGTTCAACCTTTAAAGGTCCTTACCGTGTTGTTGAAGCTGTAAATTCGGCCAAAGATACGACATGGCAACGTATTTGGGGTAAATCGAAAATGGTACAGGACCAATATAATCAATTGAATATTACGCTCGAAGAACTAACCGGTTCGAAGCGACAAATAAAATATGCATTACGCGTATACAACGATGGTGTGGCACTTAACTATACACTGCCCGAAGCTTTAGGCAATGTAAATATTACCGACGAGAATACGGTGTTTGCTTTCAAACCCCAAACTCAGGCCTATGTTGCTTTTTGGGGTTCAACCCGTACTGCTCAGGAAAAAACCTTCGATCCGGCCTGCCTCGACACCATAAAACCCGGACGGGTACTTGGTACGCCCATGTTGTTTATGGTTGAACCTGAGTTATATGCAGCAGTGCTTGAGGCTAATCTTACCGATTGGTCGGGCATGAACCTTACCCATGCCGGGATGAGTACCAGTACGATTAAAACATTACTGTCGGAAGCCGGCGAAGGTGAAAAACTGATTAAAGTGAAAGTGACAAAAACCCGCACTTCGCCATGGCGCGTGGTAATGGTGGCCAATAATCCTGCCCGGTTTATCGAATCGGATCTGTTGCATAACCTTAACGCGCCTTGTGCCCTTGAACAAACCGACTGGATTAAACCCGGCAGGTGTGCATGGGATTGGTGGTGGAGTGGACGATATGCGCCCAAGGCCGGTTTTAAGTTAGGCCCCAATCAGGCTACCATGAAGTACTTTGTTGATTTTGCCTCGGAAATGGGCTGGGAATACCAACTTGTAGATTGGCTTTGGTACGGCGAGCCTTTCGATAAAAACTATAAGCCTTTCGAAAAACCAAATACAGCCGTAGATATAACCCGACAAATTAAGGATGTGGATATCCCCGCGCTGGTAAAATACGCGGCAACGAAGCAAGTAAAAATTATGCTTTGGTTGCATTGGTGGCATGTAAACCGGCAAATGGATGAAGCTTTTAAACTTTACGAAAAGTGGGGCGTTGCCGGGGTAAAAATAGATTTTATGAACAGCAACTCGCAGGAAATGGTTAATTTTTATCATAAAACCATCCAAACTGCTGCAAAATATCATCTTACTGTCGATTTTCATGGGGCCTACATGCCTACCGGAATCGATCGTACTTACCCTAATTTTCTTACCCGCGAAGGGGTAATGGGCAACGAATACAATAAATGGAGCAATCGTGTTACCCCAAAACATTGTCTTATGTTGCCCTTTACCCGTATGTTGGGCGGTCAGATGGATTTTACCCCCGGGGGATTCGTAAACAAGGGGTTCAACCAAAAACCTGTTGGTGGCGAACAACCCATGCCCAATGTGTATGGCACAAGGGCATTTCAGTTGGCTATGCCGGTAGTATACGAAAGCGCACTGACGGTATTTTGCGATTCGCCCGACAACTATCGTGGTGCCGATGGCATTGAATTTTACAAATTTGTACCAACAACATGGGATAAAACAGTTGTTAATGAAGGAGTCCCCGGCGAATATATTGTGTTGTCGCGACAGAGCGGCTCGCGATGGTTTGTTGGTGGGATGAATGCCGATACGCCGCGTACAGTGGTGGTTGAACCAACGTACCTGAGTCCGGGAAAATATACCGCTACAATATGGAAAGATGCAGCAAACAGCGACAAGATGCCCACAGCCATAGCGAAACAAGAGGTTGTAGTAGAAAACAACACTAAATTGCCTATTGATATGGTTGCTGGTGGAGGTTTTGCCATCATGTTCGAGAAAAATTAAAAATCTGTTACTGGTTCAAACCAAAAAAGGAGAAATCACAAATCAATGTGATTCCTCCTTTTTTGCTGTTTTTGTGTTGCTAAACCAAATTATACCTTTTCGGCAAACCAACGGGCGGCTTTTTCAATATTACTCGAATGGGCAATCGCTCCGGAAATGCCAATGCCGTAGACCCCGGTGCTAAGTATATCGGATATTTCAGTTTTAAGAATGCCTCCGCAAATTAAAATCGGCGTTTTAATGTTTTTATCGTGTGCTTCATCAATTATGTTCTTCAATCCCGTTTTTCCTATGGATTTCTTATTCAATGTTTTTTCGGATGTTTTATATGGTTCGAGCATAATATAATCGGCCCCCTCGATGGTAGCATTTACAATGTCGTCGAACGATCGGGCTGTTACACCTATTATTTTGTCCGAACCAATAATCTTACGGGCGTATGAAATGTGGTCGGGCGTTTTAACATGTACGCCATGGAGATTAACTTTTGCTGCAATTTCGGGGTAGTCATCAATTATAATTGTTCCGCCAAACTTGTCCGAGGCCCATTTGCATTTCCATGCTTCGAGTTCGGCAAATTCTTCAGCTCCTTCGGAAATAGAAATTCTTATCTGTGAAATTCCATTTTGTAGTGCTATTTCGACCAATTCGGAATGTGCAAGAAAAGGATGATTTGTTGTAATAAAATGTAACCGTTTAATGCGCGCGTTATCTGCCGGAAGTGATTTCTTTCCGAAAATATTCTTCAAAGTCATATAAGTCCTTGTTTTTACAAAATTAACCCTCGCTGCAAATTTATGAAAAAATATTTACCAGCATGTTATTGAACTTAATATTAGCTAATTTTTCTCATTTTCTGAGGATATTGTCGCTACTCCCCGATATTTTTCACCAATTCCCCGATTATTGCTGTCGTAAGGGTTTTTATTATCTTTACTTTGTTACGAGATTAATAGGAATAGTAAATAAAACAATTAAAAAATAATAGTTATGGCACCGTTCGAAAGTACAGATCAGCATCTTAGCAGAGCAAGGTCGCGTAAAATGATGTTTGGAGTATTAGCCATCTTTTTTGGCGTAATGTGGTTGTTTCGCAATCTGGGTGTACTGGATGGCGAATGGGTCGAATATATATTCAGTTGGAAGGTAATGCTTATTGTTATTGGTCTGGTGGGTATTGCCGGGAACCGTGGAAACACCACAGGATATATGGTTATCCTTTTTATTGGTTCATTTTTCTTGTTGGACGAAATATTTCATATCCGTCATCAGTTCGGTAATGTCTTCTGGCCGGCCCTTCTCATTGGTGTTGGTATAACTTCCCTGCTCAATGTGCGTAAAATAGAAAGTAAATACCACGACAAAAAAAAAACAAGCTCGACTGATATGTTAGATTGTGTATCGATACTCAGTGGGGGCGAAATACGTATTACCAGCAAAACTTTTCAGGGCGGTCGGGTAACTTCGATTCTGGGTGGTAGTGAAATCGACTTATCGCAAGCCGATGTAGAAGATGGCGAATACGAAATTCAGGTTATGAACCTACTGGGCGGAAGCTCGATTATTGTACCGCCACATTGGGATGTAAAGCTCGATGTTACCGGTATTCTGGGCGGATTTTCGGATAGTCGTAAGTTTTTTTCGTCGCCGGTAGATCATGCGAAAAAAATAACCATTCGCGGTACAGCAATATTAGGTGGTGGTGAAGTAAAATCCTTTTAATTATTGGCATGCAGCATCCACTTTTAAAACGATCGCGAGCACTTCTTATTTATTTTGTGGTATTGGTTCCTTTGTTTGCACTACATTATATGTTTTTGCAAACAATAGGAATTTTTACTATGAACCAATGTATCGCCGACACCGCAATTTTTGGGATATTGTATGCCTTGATGGGATTTGCTGTTTGGTATCCGGTATATTACAACAAGGCCGACGAGGCCGATAAAATTTCCTGGATTGTAACCCACTTTGTATCAATTGCCATTATTACCAGTATTGATATATCTTTCGGAAATGTAATCGTCGATTTGATTGATGGAACTATTTTGCCGCTCTTGCCCGATAAAATGCTGTATTTACGTATGGCTGAAGGGGTGGTGTTTTATTTGGTATTTTTACTTTACTATTTTGGTATTAAAGTTAAAGATAACAACGAAGAGCGCCTGCGTAACGAAGAAAAGTTATTGCGATTATCGCGTGAAACGGAACTGAAGGCACTTAAATGGCAAATAAACCCGCACTTTTTATTCAATAGCCTCAATTCGGCGAACTTTCTTACGCAAACCAATCCGGGAAAAGCATCGGAAATGCTGGTGGTGCTTTCGGAGTATTTGCGTTATTCGCTTAAACGTAACGAAGTAGATACCAATACCCTTAGCGACGAGTTAAGCAACTGTAGGCGCTATCTCGATATCGAAAAGTTTAGGTTTGGCGATAAACTACAAGCCGAATTTGAGTTCGATGCCGATGCCCTGAATGCACGCGTACCGGTAATGATTTTACAACCCCTGTACGAAAATGCAGTTAAACATGGTGTTTATGAGAGTTTTACACCGGTAAAAATAAAAACTGTGGCCACTCTTTCGAACGAAATGCTTAATATTGTAATCGAAAACGATTTTGAACCGGATGGTTTGCCACGAAAAGGAACCGGTACAGGCTTGCGTAATGTGGACGACCAACTTCAAATAAGGTTCGGACAAAAAGGACTTATTACGACACAAAAAGATAAAAACAGATTTATTGTTACCATTAAAATCCCCCAAAAAACAGAAATATGATAAGGTGTTTAATTATTGACGACGAAATGCCTGCACGCGAATTAGTTAAGGCTCGTCTTCGCGAAATGGATGGTTATGAGATGATTGGCGAATGTTCCAATGGGTTCGAAGGTTTTATGGCCATAAAGGAGCAAAAACCCGATTTGGTATTTCTCGACATTCAAATGCCAAAAATTACCGGATTCGAAATGCTTGAATTGTGCGACGAAAAACCGGAAGTAATCTTTATTACCGCTTACGATCAATTTGCTCTTAAAGCATTCGAACATAATGCGATAGATTATCTACTTAAGCCTTTTTCGCCCGAACGATTCAAAGAAGCCTTAAAGAAAGCCTCGGACCGGATTGGTTCAGCCAAAAAAGAAACGGTTGTTGAAAACCTGCTGGAAGAGATCCGAAACCACGATGAGGAAATAAACCGAATCGTGGTAAAAAACGGGGCTAAAATCGATCTCATTCCAATCGAAGAAATTCGGTATATACAGGCCGAAGACGATTATGTCATGATCTATAGCACCAAAGGCCGGTTCCTGAAAAAAATCACCATGAACTTCCTCGAAGATCGTTTGCCACAAGACAAATATATCAGGGTTCATCGCTCATATATTATTAATAGTTTTTTTATCGAAAAACTTGAGCGTTATGGCAAAGAAACCTATGTAATGCAAATAAAAGGCGGTGGCGACATTAAAACGTCGAAGGCCGGAGCAAAAAGGCTTAAAGAGGTTTTGGAACTTTGACCAATAGGTACTAAAAAAAGAGGCTGTGCATTTCAATTTTGCACAGCCTTTTCTGTTTTGGTTGAACCGGATTCTAGTGGCGTTTAAACTTGTCGACCACCAATAAACCATCGGATAAAATGGGTGCTTTGCCGCTAATTGAACCAATAGATTGTTCTTGTTGACCCATTCGGGCACTTTTGGCTCCTAATGGATTCGAGCCGGTAATGGCTTTGAATGCTGCCGCGTACATTGGATCCTGAGCCGAACCAATCGGGGCATATAAATAGTCGTCAACATAAATATCCGGCGCAAAGCCATTGATAAATTCAGTTTTGCCTAAAGCGTTGGCATATTTCATTATAATTGGCTGAATGGCCCAGTTTTTAATAGCTTCGTCAAGAACCCATTGATTGTTCTTATACACCTCCGGCTGCAAAGTAACCGAGCCGGTGTATTTGCCATGTGTGGTGTCGCCAACCAATACAACGTTCATATAAGGTTGTAACCCGCAAATCAATAATTCACTGGCCGATGCAGTGCCACTTGTTGTTAATACGTAGAGTGTTTGTAAATTCATGTTATTTTGAACCGTATCGGTAAAGTACTCTTCGAGTCGGTCTTTCATGCCGTTGAGGCTGAAATATTGAGCAAGTTCAGTATTGTATTTAAAGGTTACCAGTAGTTTTTTACCTTTGGCTACACTTGTGGGTGCAATACTGCTGGCCATAAAGTTTGCGACTGAACCATAGCCACCGGGATTGTAGCGTAAATCGAGAATAAGATCTGTAATTCCCGCCCGGTTAAACATGGCAAATGTAGTGTCGAGTTGGTGGTTGTAGCTTGCCGAAAACTGGTCGAACATAAAATATCCGATTTTATGCCCCAATGTATCTTTTACCTGTGGATAAAGTATCGGGAAAACAGTAATCTCGCGTGAGGTGAGGCTCACGGTGCCCTTGTCGGCAATTTGCGATGCCCCATTATTGTCCTTATACCGTGTGCCGTAGGTAACTGTTGCTACATCAAGCCCAAGCAAATCCTGATAATTACTCTCTACAAGTGGGGCGTTATTGATTTTTGTAATTACATCACCACGTTTTAAGCCGGCTTCGGCAGCCGGAGTGTTTGGGTATACTATTTTAATTACAGCTACTATTTCGGTTTGTGAGGCATCGCGCCAGTAGAGCTGTAAGCTATAACCCATTGATTTTTCGATGCCATCAAAACCCTTAATCAGTGCTTCGTAGTCGTCGGTTATCCACGACCAACGGTCGTATTTTTTGTATTTTAACGTTTCAAAATAATCGAAAGGGCTGGTTTTTGAATTTTCCTTTGAAGGGAGAAAATCTGTCCACAAGTAATAGCTTTGCATGTTGTCGTAGGCAAAACTATTGACTTTCATATACAATTTTTCGGTCGGTGTAAGCTTACTTTCTGTAGATGTTATGACATCATTATCGGGGTTACAGCCAATTGCTGCCAATAATAATGAAATGTAAAGCACCCCTTTTTTAAAACTCTTCATTTTTAGATATTTAAGTGATATTTAATTTTCTGTATTGTTTAAATCAATAGTTCGTTATGCTTTTATTTTGCATTGATATTAAGGATATTACATATAAGTTCGAATTTTTATAAATTACTGTATGTGTGCCTGTTAAGTTTTGTCAAACATCGAACATCTAACGATCTATTGTAAATAGCATTGACATATGTTTGCATTTTTTGTTCTAAAACCATTAGCAAATATAGGAAGTTTTTGCCTAATATGTGTGTGCTACTAAAGGAAATTACAGGTGTTTCATTTCGTTAGGTTGCTTTCAAGTTGAACCGAAATAGATAGTCGCAGTTTTTCTACATTAATTGGTTTTTGAATAAAGTCCTTGCATCCCGATTGTACGGCCAATGTTTCGAGTTCTGTATTCCATGCACCGGAAACGGCTATAATAGGTACTTTTGGCAGGTACTCCCCAATTATTTTTGCCAATTCGTATCCTTTTTGACCATCTGCTAAAATCATATCCAATAATACAATATCGTACTTTGTGCCGTTATTGAGTTTTGTAATTGCACTTGTACGGCCATCCACAGCATCGAAATAGTAGCCCCATTTATTCATTAATTCCTCCAGTAAAATTCTGTTGCTGTAGTTATCCTCAACAATTAATACACGGGGGGGGAATTGATTTGTTTGTTTTTTATTTTTTAAAAGTGATCCGGAATTGGATGTTTGATTTTGTATCTCTTGGGATTTAGAAAGAAAGTGTTCTGTTTTTTGTAAAATATTCTCTGAAAAAGATGTGAAAATTGTTTCATGTAAACTACTATTTTGCTTTTCTGAAATAGTTGTTTTAAAGGATTTCAGCTCTGTAGTTATTGATTTTAAAAGATTTAGATTATTCCTGTTTGCCATTGCCAATTGTTCGTTTTCGGAAATTAAACGAATAGTTTCTGTTTTATAATCCGTTATGTCAAAGCAATATACATATAGCAGCGTTTTGTCTGAATAGTTAAATATTATCGCGTTAAACAACAGAATCAGTTTTTTACCGCTGGTTGCTGTTACATTTATTTCTATATTGTTGATATATCCTGTATTTGTAATTTCATGGATTATTGTCTTTCTCAATTCGTTGGTAAGTAATCCAATATTTATGGATGATTTACCCAGAATTTCGTTTCTACTATAACCCGTTTTATTGCAAAATGCATTATTTACTTCCAATAATACACCGGTTTTAAAGTCAGATATGGATATGAGGGCATTTGTAGAATGAACCAGCCTTGAAAATAATGTCTTTCTTAAAAAATCGGTTCCTATTCTTTTTAGAAAGCAAAAAACAACTATTTGGTTAAATACCGAAGTCCTTACCAAATGCAATTGAAATGGAACATTGTTTTGGTTATGGGTTGTTAATTTAGTTTCGAAAGTTACACTATCGTCCTGATCAAAGTTTTTAATTTTATTAACAAACAATTGCCTGAGTTCGGTAACGATAAACTCGGACAACGGGCATTTTATAAGTTCGTGTCGAGGTATTCCGATAACTGATGCTGCGAGAGGATTAATTTCCTGTATTATCCCATCCTGAGATAAGAGAATCAGTTCGGTATCGATGGCCGATATAATATTTTTCCATGCTTTATTTGTCTCTAATTCATTGTAAAGTTTGTTTTTGTGTTTGGTAATATCTTTTGCAGAACAAAAAATGAGCTTTTCATTGTTGGGTGTAAAAACGATCTTACAGCTTTCCTCAATCCAGATCGACGTGCCCGTTTTAGTTGTAATTCGATATTCTGATTTGAACATTGTATTTGAACCTGCATTTCTGATTTTGTTTTCGATTTCTATTCGGTCTTCACTATTTATAATCGAAAACCATTTAAAAGGTAGTTTATTAATCTCATTAATGAGAAATCCTGTTATTTGAGATAATCTGCCTGTCGACCAAGTAATTGAGTATGTTTCACCTTCCATTTCATAGTAAAAATCAAATGCCAATTCTGCAATATTTTTAATTCTTTGGTCAAAAATGTTTAATTTGTCTTCTGTGTTTTTTTGCTCCGAAATATCTTGAAGAACCCCTTTTACTTCTATAATTTTCCGGGTTTCTTTATTGATTATGTATTCTGTAAGTAGTTTGCAATGTTTTTCGGTATTTAGTGTGTCGAATATTTTAACTTCCATTTTGTGTAACTGGTTTAAATTGTTAGTGTTTAATCCGGTTAAAAACTGTAGAAATTCTTGCTGCTGTTTTAAAATAACGTGACTTACAAATATTTCCCAACCTGGGGTTATTTCATTGGTATTATAGCCCAAAATTTTAAAAATTTGGTCCGACCAAATCATGGTTCCACTATCCGGAAAGTATGACCAACTGCCGGTAAGTCCGTATTTTTGTATGTCGCTTAAATGTTGGTGTTTATCATCAAGTGTGCTCCAACGCTTTAAAATTTTTTTGTAGGTGATTAGAATTAATAGGCCGAAAAATACCCAAGACAACAAGAGTAATAGAAATATTGGATTGGATTTGTTTAAATTTTGCTTTTGATAAATATCTTCTTCGACAACTATTTTATAAATAAATTTCTCTTTTTGTGCTGTTTCATTAGGGATTAATGTGTAATAGTAGTTCTTTACTCCGTTTGTTTCTTTAAAAACTTGGTTCTGCACATTATTGAGTGAACCTAAATGTTTTGAATTAATCTCATTTATTGGCAGTATCGAAATAGCCAATTCGCCATTAAAGTCTTTTTGAAGCAGTTGATTAAAGTAAAAGAGTTGTTCTTTTTTTGCTTCTAAGGTACTGATGTTCATTTGGCTATCCATAATGGATGTGCTTGTGGTGTATTGTTGAGAAAAGATCCTGTACGATTGAAATATAAGTTGATTGTTGTGGATAAATGTTTGTTTTTCCTGATTTTTTTCAATTGTTCGAATTGCAAACCCAATTATAAAAATAAATAGGGTCCAACAGGTTAAGAATAAAATTAACAGTTTTCGGGCTTCAGCTATTCGTCTTTTTTCGGGCATTTCATGCTATTTTAAAATTCCTAATCCTTGCCTTAAAATAACAGGTTCGCCTTTGGTACAATCTACTATGGTCGAGGGAATTTTGTTGCCATAGCCGCCATCTACAACTATTCCTGCTATTTGTTCATACCGGTCGTGAATGAGTTCCGGATCGGTAGAGTATTCTATCACCTCGTCGGGGTCGTGAATAGAAGTGCTCATTATCGGATTGTCTAATTCTTTTGCAATTTCGCGAATGATATTGTTTTCGGGGACTCGTATACCTATGCTTTTTTTTCTGTCGCCAAAAAGTTTTGGGGTATTACTGCCGGCTTCAAGAATAAAAGTAAATGGTCCCGGAAGATTACGTTTCATTAATTTAAAAACATGTTGTGGCAGAGGCTTGGTGTATTGAGATAACTGGCTTAAATCGTGACAGATAAGCGAAAAATCAAAATTTTTTGCCGTAAATCCCTTGAGTTTGCTTATTGCTGCTATGCCTTTAGCATTGAATACACTGCACCCAATGGCATAGATTGTATCTGTAGGATATATCACTATGCCGCCATCCCTAAGGAAGTCTGCTACGTAGCGGACTTGTTTGGGATTTGGATTATCGTTGTACAGTTTAATAATCATTATGTTGGGTTATCCCCCTTTAAGCATGAGGTATAACTATGCGAAAGTAATAAATTTATACCAAATTGTTCACATTTAAGTAGGTACAATCAAATGGCCAAAACACGATATTCTGAAATTCACTTATTTAGTGTAGAAAGCAGTAAATATTATTGTAAATTTGCATTTCACACAATAAAACTTTTGCTTTGAACAAAAAGATTATTATAGCTATAGATGGATACTCATCGTGCGGTAAGAGTACAATGGCCAAAGATTTGGCTAAAAAATTGGGTTATATTTATGTCGATACCGGAGCCATGTATCGGGCGGTTACATTGTACTGTATTAAAAACGGGATTATCGTAAACCGGCAATTGGATGAAGAAAAGTTGCGTGCCGAAATTAATAAAATTTCAGTGGGATTTGTATATAACCCTGTAAGAAATCGAAATGAAACCGTATTAAACGGCGTAAATATTGAAGATGAAATCCGGGGTATGAAAGTTTCAAATTGGGTGAGCCAGGTTAGTGCAGTAGCCGAAGTTCGCAAAGCCATGGTCGAACAACAACGGCTTATGGGTAAAGATAAAGGTATTGTAATGGATGGCCGCGATATTGGGACTGTCGTATTTCCAAATGCTGAACTTAAAATATTTATGACTGCTATGCCCGAAATTCGTGCGCAACGCCGTTACGACGAACTTTCGGTCAAAAAGGAAGATATTCATTTCGATGAGGTTCTTGAAAATATTAAATCGCGCGATAATTACGATATGAACCGGAAAGAGAGTCCTTTGCGAAAAGGGGACGATGCCATTGAACTCGACAATAGCTTTATTACTCCTAAGGAACAACTGGAATGGGTGTTGGCCCGGGTAGCAGAAATTGTTGCTGAATGAACCGTTTGAAAGTTACGATAGATCGTAAGAGTGGGTTTTGTTTTGGCGTGATAAATGCCACAAAACTAGCCGAAGAAGTACTCGCCCGCGGTGAAACACTCTATTGTTTAGGCGATTTGGTTCATAATAGTGCCGAAATAATCCGTATGCGCAAACTTGGACTTGTTACAATAGACAGACAAATGTTTGAATCTCTGAAAAATGTAACTGTATTGTTCCGTGCTCATGGAGAACCCCCATTATCTTATGAAATAGCTAAGAAAAATAATATAACTGTCATTGATGCGACGTGTCCGGTGGTACTTAAACTTCAGCAACGTGTGCGCGAGAGTGCCGCTTTATCGGCTAAAAATGGCGGTACTGTGGTGCTCTTTGGTAAAAGAGGGCATGCCGAAGTGGAAGGACTTCTGGGTCAAACCAAAAATAGTGCCATTGTGGTTAGCAATAAGGATGAAATTAAAGAAAAAAAGTTTGATGGCAACGTGATCCTTTTTTCTCAAACTACAATGGGAAAAGAAGCGTATGATGATGTGGCTAAAGAAATTAATTCTCGTTTGGATTCAGCCCATAGTCTTAAGAAAATCAACAGTATATGTGGTCAGGTTTCGCGAAGAATACCAGCAGTAATTGAGTTGGCTTTAGCCAACGACGTGGTTATTTTTGTAAGCGGGAAAAAGAGCAGTAATGGTAAAATGTTGTATGATAAATGTTTAAGTGTAAATAGTTTGTCGTATTTTGTGAGTGAACCCTCTGAATTGCAGACGGAATGGTTTACAAATGCTGTGTCGGTTGGTATATGTGGTGCAACTTCTACGCCGGTTTGGCAATTGGAAGAAATGGCCGAAGCGGTAAAATCATTGAATCTTTAATCTTATTGTACGATTTTTTCGCAGGCGGTTCAGCCAAAATGTAAATTATAGTATTGGCTGTTAGTTGTTTGTATTGAGCCTATGACCGGCATTATTTGTGTCGGTTTTCTTAATAAATGATTGTTTGTCAAACTTATTGGTTTCAGTTACTTTTGCAAAATGAAAACAGTGATTATTAAATATAATGCCGGAAATATTAATTCGGTTGAAAATGCATTAATTCGTTTGGGTATTGATGTTGAAATAAGTGCCAATCACGAAACGATTGCTTCGGCCGAAAGGGTTATTTTTCCGGGCGTTGGCGAAGCCAGTACTACTATGGCTCATTTACGCTCGACAGGATTAGACCTCTTGATTCCTTCGTTGAAACAACCTGTGCTTGGTATTTGTTTGGGACAGCAGCTAATGTGTAAGCATTCTGAAGAAGGTGATACCGATTGTTTGGGAATTTTTGATGTGGCCGTAAAGGAGTTTGTGGCCGGAGATGGTGAAACGTCGCTTACAAAAATCCCTCAGATTGGTTGGAATACGATTACAGATGTATACAGGGGGTTTATTCCAAATGAGCTTGAAGAGAAATATGTATATTTTGTGCACTCTTTTTATTGCGAGTTGAGTGATTATACCGTAGCGACCACAAATTATATTTTGCCTTATAGTGCCGCTCTGCAAAAAAATAATTTCTTTTCGACACAGTTTCATCCCGAAAAGAGTGGCGTTGTTGGTGAGGCAATTATTAAGTCGTTTATTGAGCAAAAATTTTAATATGATAGAAATTATTCCGGCAATTGACATTATTGAAGGTAAATGTGTAAGGTTAAGTAAAGGCGATTACAATACGCAGAAAGTGTATGCTTCTAATCCGCTCGATGTGGCATTGGAATTTCAGGATGCTGGTATTATGCGGTTACACCTTGTCGATCTCGACGGCGCAAAAGCCAGTCATATTGTTAATTGGAAAACACTTGAAACCATTGCGACCAAAACTAATCTGGTGATTGATTTTGGTGGTGGTTTAAAAAGCGATAATGATTTGCAAATAGCGTTTGAATGTGGTGCCTCAATGGTTACCGGAGGCAGTATCGCTGTAAAAAATCCGGAAATATTTGTTCGTTGGCTCGAAATATTCGGTTCAGAGAAAATTATTCTCGGTGCCGATACCCATAATGGCAAAATTGCCGTAACAGGCTGGCTCGAAAGTTCGGACCATGATGTGATGGATTTTATTAGTGATTATGTGCATCTGGGTGTCGACAAGGTAATTTCGACTGATATTAGTAAAGATGGCATGTTAGAGGGGCCATCGTTCGAACTTTATGGGTCTATTTTGAGCAAATTGCCCGATTTGTATCTTATTGCCAGTGGTGGAATAAGTTGTATGGAGGATATCGAAAAACTTGATGAGATGGGTGTTCCTGCTGTAATTGTTGGAAAGGCAATATATGAAGGACGGATTACAAAGAATCAGCTCGAAAAATATAACAATAATAGGTTATAAGTAAAAAATATAACCTAAAAATATTATAATATTGAAATATAACAAAAAAGAGTTATATTTGTATGATGGAAGCAAAATATTCTGTCATTACCGGAGACATCATCTGGTCGTCGAAGTTGAATAATGAGCAACTTTCGGAAATACGCCATACTTTGAAGTATGAAGCGGACCAACTGAACGGTGTAAAGCTACCGCTCGAATTTTTTAGGGGAGATGGGTTTCAATTAGCGTGTAACGATCGGATGGGGTTTCGTAATGCTCTTATATTAAAAATGATAGCGAAAGGTTTGGGTGCAGGTTTTGATATCCGCGTAAGTATTGGAGTTGGCCAAACAGATCTTAACAAAAATACAGTACGCGAATCGGATGGCGAACCATTCACTATCTCGGGCAGAAATCTTGATACAATGAAGGGCATGGATCGGACTTTTGTTTTTAGTAAGGGCGAATATCAATCCCCGCAACTTAATGCTATGGTTCAGCTTTTCGACGATTTTATCAGGGATATTAAACCGGGGCAGGCGAAAGTGCTTTCGCTTGCTTTAAAGGGGCTTAGCCAAAAAGAGATTGCTCAAAAATTGGGGATCTCTCAGCCGGCAGTAAGTAAGGTTTTACATTCGGTCGGCTTCAGGTCATTTTTGGCGGTTTTAAATGTTGTAGAATCTAACGCTGTTTAGTAAATGAATGCACTTATTGTAACTGTTATCCGCTTATTGTTGGCGCATGTTGTGAGCGATTTTTATTTTCAGTCGTGTAAAATGGCAGAAAACAAAGCTGATGGAGGTTTTTTTTCGGCCGATTTGTACAAACATGCTTTAATTGTTGGGGTTTTGTCATGGTTGTTTCTCTTTAATGTAACTTTGTGGTGGGTTTTTCCGGTTATGTTTATTATTCATTTGTGTGTCGATGGAATTAAGGCTCTTTTTACCGATTCTGTGGTGCTTTTTTTTGCCGATCAGGTGGTTCATGTAGTGTCTGTAATATTATTAGCATTATTTATAGATCAAGATGAAGTTAATCTGATTATTTCGTTTAATCCGGAGCTTTATCTTTTGGGATTTCTTGTTGTAGGACGACCGGCTGCTATTGCTGTTCGAAAGGTTGTTTTGTCGGTTTTTGGCTCAGAAAATTTTGCAGGCATGCCAAGTGCTGGTTTTACTATTGGCATAATAGAGCGTTGCCTTATTCTGGTGTTTGTTCTTATTAATCAATATACTGCAATTGGTTTTTTGGTTGCAGCCAAATCGGTCTATCGGTTCAGTGACACTCAAAAAGATCAGCAAAAGTTGTCGGAATATTTGTTGTTGGGAACTTTGCTTAGTTTTTCATTTGCCATTTTTACTGGATTGGCCATTAAATATTTATCGAAATGTTAGCAAAACGAATTATTCCTTGTCTTGATATTAAAGATGGGCAAACGGTTAAAGGTGTTAATTTTGTGGAAATTAAGGCTGTTGGCGATCCGGTTGAGTTAGGTGCATTATATGCCGAACAAGGGGCCGACGAACTGGTGTTTCTTGATATTACTGCTTCGCACGAAAAGCGTAAAACGCTCGTTGATCTTGTTAGGCGTATTGCGCGAAATATTAATATCCCCTTTACAGTGGGGGGTGGCGTAACCGAAATTGCCGATGCCGATGCGTTGTTGAGTGCTGGAGCCGACAAGGTGTCGGTTAATTCGGCTGCGGTTAGAAACCCCAATCTAATTAATGATTTGGCACTCAATTTTGGTAAACAGTTTGTAGTTTGTGCCATTGATGCCCGATTGGCAAACGATTGTTGGACTGTTACTGTTAATGGTGGCCGTATTCCTACCGATAAGGAGTTGTTTAGTTGGGCAAAAGAGGCTGAGAACCGGGGTGCTGGAGAAATTCTCTTTACAAGTATGAATCACGATGGAACCAAAGGTGGTTTTGCCAACAATGCTTTGTGTATGCTTTCCGAGTCGCTCTCCATTCCGATTATTGCTTCGGGTGGAGCCGGTACTATGGAACATTTTTATGATACGTTTACAATTGGTAAGGCTGATGCGGGTCTGGCCGCAAGTATATTTCACTACAAAGAGATTGGAATTCCCGAGCTCAAGGCTTACTTGCACGAGCGTGGTATTGTGGTAAGACTCTGATATTATGCAGATTCTGTTTTCTCCTTATTCTCAGGCAGCCTGCAATCTGGCTCTCGAAGACTATTTGGTTCATAATACAACAGCCAATGTGGTTTTGTTGTACTATAACCAAAATGCTGTTGTCGTTGGCAAGCACCAGAATTGCTTTGCAGAGGTAAACATTCCTTATGCCACAGCCAATGGTATTGGGGTATACCGACGGATATCTGGTGGCGGAACTGTTTTTCATGATCGGGGTAATCTTAACTTTTCGTTTATTACAACCGAAAACTCCAATTACAAAATTCGTTGGGATTACTTTTTGCCAGTTATTGTCGAGGCATTGCAACGTATTGGTTTAAATATCGAAGTGGGAACTCGTAACGATTTGTATATCAAGGGGCTTAAAATTACTGGAACAGCGTGTCATATTTGGCGAAACCGCGTGCTGCACCATGGAACTTTACTGTTCGAAAGTAACCTGACATTGCTTCATAATGTCTTACACCAACCGTTAGAATATACCGACAAGGCCGTAAAGAGCCATAGAAGTCCGGTGACATGTATCGCCAATCATTTAGTGGGTAATAGGTTTTCTTCGGATGAATTCAGGCAGCAGATACAAAATTTTCTAACTGTTTTTTTTCGGGCTGAACCGTTTGTGTTGCCATTGGATTGTGTGGCTGAAACGGAAAGGCTTGCAAAGCATAAATTCTCTTCCTGGGAATGGAATTTCGGCTACTCTCCCGACTTTCAACTGAAAGTCTCTTGTATTGGTTCATCCCAAATTAATCAAATAAGTGTTTCTAAGGGAATTATTGTAGAAGCCGACGGTTCAGCCAAAGAACTTATAGGTACAAGGTTCAACCCGGAACTGTTTGTGTAATTGTTCAGAAAACGACATAAAAAAAGGCTACCCGATTTAGGGTAGCCTTTTGTATTTAAAACAATTTGTTTACTTAGCGTAGCTTACGGCACGTGTTTCGCGAATTACCGTAATTTTCACCTGGCCGGGGTAGGTGAGTTCGTTTTGGATGCGCTGTGCAATATCTGCCGAAAGTGTTTCCGATTCTTTGTCATCAACTTTGTCGGCACCTACAATTACACGAAGTTCTCTACCTGCCTGAATAGCATAAGTTTTTGTTACACCAGGATACGAAAGTGCCAGATTTTCGAGGTCTTTTAGTCGTTTAATGTACGCTTCTACAATTTCGCGACGTGCGCCGGGGCGTGCGCCCGAAATGGCATCGCATACCTGAACAATCGGAGCCAGCAATGTTGTCATTTCAACTTCGTCGTGGTGAGCCCCAATGGCGTTACATATTTCTGGTTTTTCCTTGTACTTTTCGGCCAGTTTCATACCATAAATGGCATGTGGCAATTCGGGTTCTTCGTCGGCAACCTTGCCAATATCGTGCAAAAGACCGGCCCGTTTGGCTTTTTTCGGGTTCAACCCCAATTCACTGGCCATAATGGCGCAAAGATTGGCTGTTTCGCGAGAGTGTTGCAGAAGGTTTTGACCATAAGAAGAGCGGTATTTCATTTTACCAATCAAACGGATAAGTTCGGGATGCAATCCGTGGATACCCATATCAATTGTTGTACGTTTACCAGTTTCAATAATCTCTTCTTCAACTTGTTTGCGTACTTTATTAACTACTTCTTCTATACGCGCAGGGTGAATACGTCCATCGCTTACTAATTGGTGAAGTGCTAAACGCGCTATTTCGCGACGAACCGGATCGAAACCCGAGAGTACGATAGCTTCGGGTGTATCGTCCACAATAAATTCAACACCGGTGGCTGCTTCTAATGCACGGATATTGCGTCCTTCGCGACCAATAATACGACCTTTAACTTCATCCGAATCGATGTGGAAGATAGTTACAGAGTTTTCTATGGCTGTTTCGGTGGCTACCCGTTGTATGGTTTGAATTACAATTTTTTTGGCCTCCTTGTTTGCAGTCATTTTGGCTTCATCAATAATTTCGTTAATCATTGATGCAGCATCGTGTTTTGCTTCATCCTTCATCGATTCTACCAATCGTTCTTTTGCTTCTTCGCCCGAGAGCCCCGAAATGGTTTCAAGCTGTTCAACTGCTTGTTTATGAAGTTTTTCTAAATCGACCCTTTTTTTGTCAATCATGTCAATTTGAGCAGTAATCGAATCGTTAAGTTGTTCTAACTCTTTTTCTTTACGTGCGAGATCTTCCGATTTAATTCTGAGCGTATTTTGTTGCTCTTTAATACGGTTTTCCATTGCCAAAATTTTGGCATTGCGTGCATTTGCTTGCTTTTCGTGTTCTGTTTTTAAGGAAAGAAATTTTTCTTTTGCTTGAAGAATCTTATCTTTTTTTATTACTTCACCTTCAGCTTCAGCCTCTTGTATCATTTTGGCGATACGAGACTTTAATAGCTGCTGAAGAAGTACATAGCCTCCGGAAACGCCGGCAAGTAATGCTCCAATTGCTATAACAATAGTCGTAATCATAATTAATCTGTCGTTGTTTTAAAATGTATATATAAAAAAAATGCATTATTTCAGAATAGTTCTGTGAATAAAACCATCCCGAAAATAATGCGGTTATAATGTTCAATATATTACTTGTTGTTATCAGGTTTTTAATTCTGCTATTGAATCCAGCCTCTCGTTTATCTCAGTTAATGTCTGCCATAAAACATCATTTGTATTGTCTTGTTCCATGGACACTAATTTAACTGCCAACTGAATGCTTGTCATCACTAAAGCATCAAACCTGCTGTTGTCCGAATATGTACTCCTGTATCTGTTCATCGTCTCGTTGATGCGGTCCGATGCGTCTCTGTATATTTTTTCTTCTTTTCTTTTTACAACCAATGGGAACTTGTCTCCATTTATTGTAAGGTGAATTAAGAATTTCTCTTCCGGATCAACCACGTTTTATTCGCTTAACAGCTGTAAACAATTGTCAATTTCCCGCACTATTCTATCAATTTCTTCTTTCGTTTTGTCCTCACTGCCACCTTTTTCTGCCAGTGATAACCAAATTTTCAATGAATCGTGCTTTTTTTGAAGTCCTTCATAATCCCGTTGTAAACGCTCCATTCCGGAAACTTTTTCTTCAAGTTCCGATTCGAGATATGCTATTCGGGCTTCCATGTTTTCGAATTTACCCAGCATATTCTCAAATTTTTGCTTTGTATGTTCAAGCAGTAGCTGTTGTTCTCCGGTCATATTTCGGACAATCCAGTTACAAATATAATATAGTAAAGTTAAACGAAAAACTTAAAATGTCTTTTTGTCAAATTATATTTCCAAACTTCAATGGGCAATTGGAAACCAGAGATAGTAATTCGCTATAATTTAGTTATTTTTGAACCTCGGAAGAAGGCTGATAAATTTCCATTTAAAGCATTGCAATGATAAATAAGTATTGGGTTCAGAATTTAATGGTGGTGTTGATATTGGTGGTTGGCTATGGCTTAAGCGGTATGCGCACCTTTACAAAAGGGCCGGTTAATGTTCATCTGTGGTCCCAGAGCGATTGGTATGCGGTGTCGTTGGGGTACGTAAATAATAGTCTTAAACCATGGAAGCCGTCTACTTTGGTTATAAATAAACCGATCAAACCCATGTCGAACGAACCGGAAAACTTTTTTACCTCTGCCGATTTTGCATTAGTCCCATGGCTGTCGGCGGTGGTCATGAAAATTTCAGATTGTGTTTCGCCTTTAATTTTTAGATTGATTTCGCTTTTGCTCCTTGTTATTGGAATGCTTGCACTGTTTTGGACATTTCGAATTTCGGGCATGACGTTAAGTACTTCGATAATTCTTTTGTCGTTGTTCGCTTTCATGCCTGTATTGGCTCTGTTTTCCAACGGTTTTTTGCCAACGACTCATGCCATTGCTTTATTGTGTATCGCAGTATTCTTTTTTGTAAAGTATCTTGGTTCGAGCAGAACAAAATGGGTTTTTATAGCGGCTGTTTTTTTTCTTTTAGCGGCTTTAGTCCGGCCTCCTTTTGTTTTTGGCCTTTTGGCTGTAACTATTGCGCTTTGGTTCAGACATAAAAAGCTTGATTGGGTTATTTTCGGTTATGGCGTAACTGTTTTGCTATTTATAGCTTGGTATGGTTATAAAATTTGGATGGCCCGGCATTTGGGGACTTTGTTTCTTGTTTTTCCTCCCGATGGTTATTCTTTTGCCGATTCGGTACATAATCTTTTGTTTGGGTTTGTCATAAATATAAAAAATGTGGTCCCTGTGCCTGCCATGCTTTTAATTGGACTTTGGGTTGGTGATATGCATTTTAGAAAAATCAGGCTTAGAAAAGGAAGAGATACATCGCTCCTTTTTACAATATTTTTCTTGATTGTGGGTTTTGAACTTATTTATCTGATAGTAATGGCCGGCCAATTTTTAAACCATAACTATTATTGGCTCGATGTACTTGTGCCCCCTATGATTTTTGGTGCACTTGGATTAGGTTCATACAATATTAATTACCATAAGCAACTGACTGTGGTGTTGTCGATTGTTTTTACAGGGGCTATGTTTAATCTGGCAGTTAATTATTCACTGGCTACCAATTCGCCCGAATTTTTGCCCGGCGTTGATAGTGCAGCGCAAGGGTATTATGAGTCTTCGGCCGCTTGGGTTGCTGAAACTGTGCCATCTGGCGAACAATTGCTCGTTTATGGAGCCTTTGCCCCAAATGTTCCTTTTATTGCACTGAACCGGTCGGGATATTGCATTGGTGCTCAAATTAAGGAACCAGAGCCCGAAGTTTACAAGTTCCCTATAAAAACTGCACTTGTACCAAATGCTTTGCTCCCTCAGTTAAAGGTTGACTTCCCGGGATGGAAATCTCATTTTACTGAAGGAGAAACCAATGGTATCATTACTGTGTGGCATAAGAAATAGGGCGGTTATTCTTCCGCACCAATCGTTTCTGAAATGATTTTAGGGAAATATAAACCCTCAAGTTCGTGAATTTTGTGAGCTACATCTTCGGCTGTGTCAGTTGGTAAAACCGGGCATTTTGCCTGAAATATATGTCTGCCTTCGTCGTAATTCGCATTCACATAATGAATTGTGATTCCGGTTTCAGTTTCGCAATTTTCTACAACGGCTTTATGCACATTCATTCCAAACATCCCTTTACCACCATATTTTGGAAGTAGTGCCGGGTGTATATTTATTATTTTACCATCGTACGCTTTCAGAATGTTTTCAGGAATCAGCCAAAGAAATCCTGCAAGTATCACAAAATCGGCACCGTTTTTTTGTAGTTCATCGAGCACTTTTGATGAGTTGTAAAAGTCATTTCTATTGAAAAGTACGCTTTTTATCCCCAAATTTTTTGCCCTTGTGAGTACATAAGCATCGGGTTTGTTGCAAAAAATAGCCCTTACCGATACGTTTTTGTAATTTTTAAAGTACTTTGTGATGTTCTCGACATTGCTGCCCGAACCACTCGCAAATAACACTATATTAATCATATAAGTATAATTTTTAGAATACACATACTGGTGTTCATATATATATTCGCTCAAAATTATCATTTTTGTGCAATAAAAATTGAAAAATACGGGAAAAAATATTTTTCTTTGTACCGCAAAAATTAATAGAGTTATTAATCAAAAATTCACGACTATGTCTGACGTTTCAGCAAAAGTTAAAGCAATTATTGTTGACAAAATGGGAGTTGACGAAACTGAAGTAACTCCGGAAGCTAGCTTCACCAACGATCTTGGCGCTGACTCGCTTGATACTGTGGAGCTTATCATGGAATTCGAAAAAGAGTTTAACATCTCTATTCCGGATGACAAAGCTGAGAAAATCGGCACTGTGGGCGATGCGATCAAGTACATCGAAGAAAATGTAGGTTAATCAAGAACCTTTTTTATGGAATTAAAAAGAGTTGTAGTTACTGGTCTGGGTGCACTCACTCCACTCGGCAACACAGTTGGCGAGACATGGGAAAACCTTGTAAACGGAGTTAGTGGAGCGGGCCTTATAACTCGATTCGATGCCACCAAGTTCAAGACTAAGTTTGCTTGCGAAGTAAAAGGGTTTAAGGCCGAAGATCATATGGATCGAAAGGAGGCACGTAAACTCGATTTATTTGCACAGTATGCTATTGTTGCCAGCCGGCAAGCCATTGTTGATTCGGGTCTCGATCTTGAGACTGTGGATAAAGACATGGTTGGCGTGGTTTGGGGCGCAGGTATTGGCGGGTTAATTACCTTTCAACAGGAAGTTGCCTCCTATGCCGGTGGAGATGGAACCCCGCGCTTTAATCCGTTTTTCATCCCAAAGATGATTGCTGATATAGCGCCGGGTCACATTTCAATAGAGCATGGCTTTCATGGTCCGAACTATGGCGTTGTTTCGGCTTGTGCTTCTTCTACCCAAGCTATTATTGATGCAATGACCCTTATTCGTTTGGGTAAAGCAAATGTAATAGTTACCGGTGGTTCGGAAGCTACCATTGCAGAAAGTGGTATTGGTGGTTTTAATTCGGCTCAGGCCTTATCGACCAATAACGAAGAGTTTGAATCGGCATCGCGTCCGTTTTGCAAAACCCGCGATGGTTTTGTAATGGGCGAAGGCGCTGCAAGTTTGGTACTCGAGGAGTATGAACATGCCAAAGCCCGTGGTGCACGCATTTACGCCGAAGTTGTTGGCGGTGGCATGTCGGCCGATGCTCATCATCTTACTGCACCTCATCCCGAAGGTTTGGGTGCGAAGTTGGTAATGCGCAACGCATTGAAAGATGCAGAAATGAAACCTGAAGAGATCGATTATGTAAATGTTCATGGTACATCGACCCCATTGGGCGACATTGCCGAAACAAAAGCAATATTGGATGTGTTCGGCGATCATGCTTACAACTTAAACATCAGTTCAACAAAATCGATGACCGGTCACCTGTTAGGTGCTGCCGGAGCACTCGAAGCCATGGTAGCAATACTTTCGGTGGTGAACGATATTGTGCCGCCGACGATCAACCTGAAAGAGCTGGACGAAAATCTCGATCCAAAGCTAAACTTTACCTTCCATAAGGCTCAGAAACGTGTTGTAAATGCAGCACTATCTAATACTTTTGGATTTGGCGGACACAACGCTTCGGTAATAGTTAAAAAACTGGTTGACTAATTGTGCTAAGAAAAACATTGACTAATATAATGCGACTTTTCTCCGTTAAACGGGAAAAGTCGTTTTATTTGGTCGAGAATCTAATATCTTCAAAACCCAAAGATATTAGTCTATATAAACTTGCTTTTGTTCACAAATCGAGTTCGGCAACAAAAAAAGGCGGACAAACTCAAAACAACGAGCGTCTCGAATTTTTGGGTGATGCTATTCTCGATGCATTGGTTGCCGACATCCTTTACCAGAAGTTTCCCGAAAAAAATGAGGGGGAACTAACCAATATCCGATCCAAAATTGTAAATCGTGCTTTTCTAAACCAGGTTGCTCAGCGACTGGCCTTCGATAAATTTGTTGTGGCAACTTCCAACCTTTCGAATTCTAATATATTAGGCAATGCTTTCGAAGCCTTTATAGGTGCTTTGTATCTGGATCAGGGTTATTTGGTGACAAGACGTTTTGTTCTGAAACATATCTTTCATGGGCCAATTTCGTTGAGTTCGATATTGTTAGAGGATACAAACTACAAATCGCGGCTACTCGAATGGAGCCAAAAGAATAAAAAGGAAGTAGAGTTCGAGGTCATTGAGGAAGTACTCGGCAGAGACAATATCCCAAAATTTGTGTCGCAGGTAAAAATACTTGGCGAAACCTATGGTTCAGGTACCGGAACTTCGAAAAAGGAGAGTCATCAGAATGCAGCCCGGCAAACTATAGAACGCCTCGAAGCCGAAGGATTACTTTAGTTTGATACTCTTGGACCCCGGCGGTTCATACGAAATCAACATTATACTTGTTTTACTGTTATTACCTGTAAACGGCTTTCGTAGCGGTTAGAGTCTGATAAAATGATATTTATTCGGGTATTTAGCGGACTATTTGTTTCGTATTTAGTCTTTATTTAGAATAATTTTATATTGTTTTTCCTTTTATCATTCCCTTGCTGGTAGAAAGTTTGTTAATTTTGCAATGCTTTTTAAAGAATAGAGATTTATAGGAATTATGGCTAATGATCAAAACGATATATTAAACGATTTAACGAACAAAGAGTATGAATACGGCTTTGTATCGGAAATCGACACCGAAACTATTGGTAAGGGTTTGAGTGAAGATACGGTTCGCTTGATTTCGCAAAAAAAGAATGAACCGGAATGGATGCTTAACTACCGGTTAAAAGCATTCGAACATTGGAAGTCGATGAAAATGCCTGAATGGGCACATTTAAACATTCCTGAAATCGATTATCAGGATATAATCTATTATGCTGCACCAAAGCAACAAGCGAAATATGCCAGTATCGACGAAGTAGATCCGGAGTTGATTGAAACGTTCAATAAACTTGGGATACCGTTGCAGGAGCAAATGCATCTTGCCGGTGTGGCTGTGGATGCGGTAATTGATAGCGTATCGGTTAAAACGACTTTCAAAAACCGATT
This sequence comes from Bacteroidota bacterium, assembly GCA_003249935.1. Classification (GTDB taxonomy): domain Bacteria; phylum Bacteroidota; class Bacteroidia; order Bacteroidales; family UBA5342; genus SZUA-561. The sequence continues at coordinate 4,235 of QKHT01000096.1, read as the reverse complement.
AGCAGAAATGGGTATCATTTTTTGCTCGTTTAGTGAAGCGGTTCAGGAGCATCCCGATTTGGTTCAGAAATATATGGGGACAGTGGTTCCAACATCCGATAACTATTTTGCGGCGTTAAATTCGGCAGTATTCAGCGATGGTTCGTTTGTGTATATACCGAAAGGCGTACGTTGCCCCATGGAGTTAAGTACGTATTTCAGAATTAATGCCATGAATACCGGGCAGTTTGAGCGTACTTTACTTATTGCCGACGACGATAGTTATGTGAGTTATCTCGAAGGATGTACAGCCCCAATGCGCGACGAAAATCAATTGCATGCCGCAATTGTAGAAATTATAGCACACGACCGTGCCGAAGTTAAATATTCTACGGTTCAAAACTGGTACCCCGGCGACAAAAATGGCAAAGGCGGCATTTACAACTTCGTAACCAAACGCGGTATTTGTAAAGGTGAGCGTTCGAAAATATCGTGGACTCAGGTAGAAACCGGTTCGGCCGTAACATGGAAATACCCAAGTACCATACTAATGGGCGACAATTCGGTGAGCGAGTTTTATTCGGTAGCTGTTACCAACAATTATCAGCAGGCAGACACAGGCACCAAAATGATTCATTTGGGCAAAAATACCCGCTCGACGATTGTATCGAAAGGAATTTCGGCAGGTCGAAGTCAAAACTCATACCGTGGATTGGTGCGTGTGGGGAAAAAAGCCGAAAATGCACGAAATCACAGTCAGTGCGATTCGCTTTTGCTCGGCGACAGATGCGGTGCACATACTTTTCCGTACATCGACGTTAAAAATAATACGGCCATTATTGAACACGAGGCCACCACTTCAAAAATTAGCGAAGATCAGATATTCTATTGTAATCAGCGAGGCATTTCGACCGAAGATGCGGTGGCATTAATCGTAAACGGTTATGCACGCGAAGTGTTGAATAAGTTGCCGATGGAGTTTGCCGTAGAAGCTCAAAAGCTTTTGGCAATAAGTCTCGAAGGCAGTGTAGGATAATAAACGAAATTAATAACGAAAAAAAAGACAACAATACAATATGCTCGAAATTAAAAATTTACATGCCAGTATTAATGGCAAAGAGATATTAAACGGGATAAATCTTAGCATAAAACCCGGCGAAATACATGCCATTATGGGGCCAAACGGTTCAGGCAAAAGTACATTGTCGGCAGTATTGGCCGGAAATCCAACTTTTGAAGTAACCAAAGGTGAAGTTTTGTTTAACGGCAAAAATTTGCTCGAACTGAATCCGGAAGACCGATCGCGCGAGGGGGTGTTTCTAAGTTTTCAGTATCCGGTAGAGATTCCGGGAGTGAGTATGGTAAACTTTTTGCGTACAGCGGTAAACGAACATCGTAAATATAAACAACTTGAACCAATTTCGGCGGGCGATTTTCTGCGTTTGATGCGCGAAAAAAAGGCATTGGTCGAAATGGATTCGAATTTGGCCAATCGTTCGGTAAACGAAGGCTTTTCGGGTGGCGAAAAAAAGAAGAACGAGATTTTTCAAATGGCTATGCTTGAACCGAAGCTATCTATTCTGGATGAAACGGATTCGGGCCTCGATATCGATGCGCTGCGCATTGTGGCCAATGGGGTAAATAAGCTTAAATCGGCCGACAACGCCACCATCGTTATAACGCATTATCAGCGATTGCTCGATTATATTGTGCCCGATTTTGTGCACGTGCTTTACAAAGGACGTATTGTTAAATCGGCAGGAAAAGAGTTGGCTTTGGTTCTCGAAGAAAAAGGTTACGACTGGATTAAAGCGGAATTTGCTCAATAATTTAAACTGTTTAAAATGAGCAATATTACAAATACAGAACAAGAATACATCGATATATTTGAGCAGAATTATGCCCAAATATGTAATAATATTTCTGACGTATTAAATACGCCGAGAAGGGCTGCGCTGAAGCAGTTTTCGGCCATCGGCTTTCCCGATTACAGGCACGAGGATTTTCAGATTACCGATTATGCCAAGATATTTCAGCATAACTATGGTGTGGAATTAAAAAGATCGTCGGTTGATGTAACACTCGAAGAAGTTTTCAGATGCGATGTGCCCGAGCTGGACACTTATCTCATTACGGTAATTAACGGACATTATTACAGCGATACTTTTGGCGAAAATCCATTGCCAAAAGGTGTAATTATTGGCAGTTTGGCCGAAATGACCGAAAAACACGGTGATATTGTGGCTAAGTACTACAACAAGCAAGTTGAGAAATCGGACGATCCAATGGCGCATTTTAATACCATGTTTGCCCAGGATGGCGTTTTTATGTACGTACCACGTGGCATAATGCTCGAAAAGCCAATTCAGATCATCAATATTCTCTCTTCGGCGCACGACAGACTCACATTTCAACGCGGATTGTATATCATCGAAGAAGGTGCTACAGCCAAGGTGCTTGTATGCGACCATACCCTTTCCGACAATCATTTTGCAGCGGTTCATGCCCGCCGAAAATGGTGTTTTCGACTATTATCTTGTCGAAAATCAGCACAATCTTGTGAGTCAGGTTATTTCAACGTTTATAAAACAGGAAGCATCATCCAATGTGTTGAGTAACATTGTGACTTTGCACAACGGGATCACCCGAAATAATACCTACGTAGAACTAGCCGGCGAACATGCCGAATCGCACTTGTATGGCATGGCGTTGACCGACAAAACACAGCAGGTCGATAATTTTACGTTTATAGACCATGCTAAACCGAATTGCACCAGCACCGAATTGTTCAAATACGTGCTTGATGATCGGTCTTCGGGGGCATTTCGTGGTCGCATTCTGGTGCGCAAGGATGCTCAGAAAACAATGGCTTACCAAAGCAATAAGAATATTTGCATGACACCGAATGCAAAAATGTATACCAAGCCACAGCTTGAGATCTATGCCGACGATGTAAAATGCAGTCATGGTGCAACCGTAGGTCAGCTTGATGAATCGCAGGTGTTTTATTTGCGTTCGCGTGGCATACCGGAGAGTGAGGCTTTGTTATTGATGATGTTTGCTTTTACTAACGAAGTAATCGAAAATATACGGCTTGAACCTTTGAAGGAACGCATTAAGGAGTTGGTTGAAAAGCGGTTTCGAGGTGAGCTTTCGAAGTGTGTTGGATGTGCAATTTGCAAAAAGTAACCACTTAAAGATACAAATTTTGGGGAGGCATTGGTAGAAACCGATGCCTTTTCTTGTTTTATTGAACCCGATTCACATACTTTTTAGGTAACTTTGCAGCTCATATTATACCGTAATATTATGCTTACAGCAAACGAAATAAACGAAATACGCGCCGATTTTCCAATTCTAAAAGAGTTGATTTACAATAAGCCGCTTATCTATTTCGATAACGGTGCCACGGTGCAAAAGCCCCGTCAGGTGCTGGATGCACTCACCAATGCTTATTCTAAGTTTAATAGTAACATTCATCGTGGTGTGCATTTTTTGAGCCGAAAGGCCACCGAAGCGCACGAAGCAGCCCGCGAAACGGTCCGGCATTTTATTAATGCGAAGGAGAGTCGCGAGTGTATTTTTACCCGTGGTACTACCGAAAGTATTAATTTGCTGGCATGGTCGTTTGGCGAATTTGCTTGTAGTGCTGGCGATTCTATTGTAATTTCGGGCATGGAGCACCATTCGAATATTGTGCCTTGGCAAATGCTGTGCGAGCGAAAAGGGATGCAGTTAAAAGTTGTGCCGGTACTCGATAATGGCGAACTGGATATGCAGGCACTTAAAGTATTGGTGCTTGAAAAGCCGAAACTTGTGGCGATAACCTGGGTTTCGAATGTGTTAGGCACCGTGAACGATGTAAAGGACATTGTACGTTTGGCCCACGAACACAATGTGCCTGTAATGCTCGATGCTGCGCAATCGTCGCCACATGTGGTACTCGATGTGCAGGATATAGATGTGGATTTTATGGCTTTTTCGGCTCACAAAATGTACGGACCAACCGGTATTGGCGTGCTTTACGGTAAAGCCGGATGGCTCGAACAGTTTCCTCCTTACCAAGGTGGTGGCGAAATGATTGAAACGGTGACCTTCGAAAAAACAACATATAACGTGTTGCCCTTTAAGTTTGAGGCCGGAACTCCCGATTTTATCGGTTCGGTTGGTATGGCCGAAGCGATACGGTATATGCAAAAAATAGGGATTCAGAACATTGCCGATTACGAACATCAATTACTCGATTATGTAACTAC
>QKHT01000321.1 GCA_003249935.1 Bacteroidota bacterium | reverse complement strand
ATCCGATTCTTTTTTTTCATTATCTTTAAAACTTTAAAAATTATTCGGACAAAGGTAATGGCTTATTCTTTCAAATTGCACTATCTTACTCCTGCCTCCGATAGGAGGTTTAGTTCAACACGCGGTCATAAAACATAGCGGTTTAAGTTCAATTTGCAAGCTAAGTTCCCGCTGGAAAGGTCAGTAACGGGGGATAGGTTCGCAGCCACGCAATCCGCTACGTTTCATACCGCAATCCGCTAAGTGCAATTGGCGAAAACGATTATGTGTTTCATTTTCGCGAAAACACGCTTTTGCTTTTAAAAAATGAAAGCGGATATGCCATTCCCACAAAGGGATTGTTGAAAAATGTGGTTGACCAGGGTGTTTTTTTGTTTGAATTCGATGGTATCCCCTGTTTTTTGATCCGCGATTTAGATCTTGCCGACCAGGACATTTTAGCGTATTATGAGGTTAATTTTTTACGGAATATCAATCAGGGCGAAATCGACTGGGTTTCGGTAGTTGCCTTTCAACTAAGGAATTGGTATGCCCAACACCGGTTTTGCGGCATTTGTGGTGCAGCTGCGCAACAACATCCCTTCGAACGCGCTGTGCAATGTACGGCTTGTAACCATGTGGCCTATCCTACCATTTCGCCGGCGATTATTGTTGCCCTGAAATGTAAAAATAAGTTACTTCTGGCCAGAGGCGTGCGGTTTCCCGAAGCATTTTATTCGCTGGTTGCAGGCTATACCGATGTGGGCGAAACCGTGGAGCAAACGGTTGCACGTGAAGTAAAGGAAGAGGTTGGCCTCGATGTATGGAATGTGAAATATTATGGTAGTCAACCATGGCCTTATTCGGGTTCGATGATGCTTGGTTTTATTGCCGAAGCCGACGATACCCAACCCTTAATTCCCGATCCGCATGAAATTGCGGATGCCGGTTGGTTTACAGCCGAAAATTTACCTTCATATCCGCCTGCCCGAAGCATTGCCGGCGAGATGATAGAGAAGTTTAAAGCAGGAATACTATAAAAATACCCCCATTGTTCGGGGGAACAATGGGGGACACTTCGTTTGTATACTTAAATTTGAGCGGATTAGAAATTGAATTTACCGTTACCGTTTTTAGCATCCGATGGCGGTACTATTTTTTCGATGGTGTCCCAATGTTCCACTACTTTACCCTCTTCTACACGAAACAGATCGTAAAAAGAGACCTTTTCTTTCATGAAAATGCCTTCGGATACAGCCAGTACAAAATTTCCTTCGCCCAAAATAAGATGGTTTTTTTCGTAAACCATTGGCATGCCTGCCGCGGCCAGCTGCTGAAGTGCCTCACCCAATCCCGCTAACCCGTCTTTTACCGCAGGGTTGTGTTGGTTATAGGTGGTTGTGGAGATATAATCGGTTATTTTAGAGGGGTTCGCACCCAGAAATACATCGTTTATCATGTTTTTAACCAACGTTTTATTGGCCTCGGTTTTGTCCATATCGGTTACTTCGGTAGGTCCGTCGGTTTGTGTGCGACCCGATGCCGAAGATGTAGCTGTTTCCTGAAGATTATCCCAGTGCTCCACAATTTTTCCGTCCTCGAACCTGAAGATGTCGAAACCAATTTTTGGTCCGAAAAAATGGTATTCGGTGTGCGCTGCCACATAGTTGCCATCGGCCAATACACGTACAGTATTTACTTTTGCACTGCCGGCAGGAAGTTGTTGCAGAAGTGCACCAAATCCGGCCAATCCGTCGGCAACAGCCTGGTTATGTTGTATGTACTTGTTGGCGTTAATCGTTCCAACGGGTTCGGTCGCGCCAGTTTCGATGCTTTTGAGCAAAGCTGTTACTTTTTGTTTGTTGTTGCTTTCCATTTTGTTCGTTTTCTTTTGGGCTGAACCAGCAGTAGCAAGTGCAGCGGTTAATACTGTGATGGTTAAAAATTTGTGCATTTTTAGTCGATTACAATTACAGTACAAAGATGACCCGATAATGGATGGTAGGAAAGGTAACTCTGCGCAAATGGATGATACATTTGTGCCCAAACGAAAATATTTGGGGTTTTAGTACCTTTCGCGGAATTCGGATGGGGTGTGCGAGGTGTGTTTTCGGAAGTATTTTATAAAGTTGGTGGGTTCTTCAAATCCAAGGTCGTAAGCGATCTCTTTTATCGACAGATGGCTGTGAACCAAAAGTCGCTTGGCTTCAAGGATCACCCGTTCGTCTATTAATTGTTTGGGCGTTTTGTCGAGAAGTGTCGTGGTGGCTTTAAGTAACTGTTTTTCGGTAATGGCCAGTTGCGAAGCAAGTTTGTTGACCAGTTTTTCGTGGCGAAATTGTTTTTCCAATGCCGATTTAAACAGTACCACAATATCCAATAAGGGGCTGGGTGGTAGTTTTGCAAATCCTTTTTTGTTCATTTCTCTTTCGGCTTGCAGCAGAAATACATGCAACAGGTTGTGAAGAATCTGATGCTGTGTGGCGTCGGAAGCCCGGTTGTACTCTGTTTGAAGCAACTGAAATGTGTTGGTAATCCCGGAATTGTGGGGATCAATTTCTATGGATGCGATATTGTAGAGGTCGCTAAACAAAATGCTCGATTGCAGGTAGTTGGCATCGTCCTGATTTTTGCAGAAAAAATTATTGGTGAAAAGAATTGTTTTACCCTTGTACTGCCCGTGCGGATCGAACATGTTTACACTGTTGTGGGGTACAAACAGGATGGTGTTGTTTTTGATGGTGGTTGGCTTAAAGTCGACCAGATGTGTGGCGTTTCCTTGTTGTATATACAGGATGTGGTAAAACTGAGCCCGATGAGGTACGGTAACAAGGCCGGCCTTGTTACTAAGCAACAATGCCAGATCCACAATCTCGAATTCGTGGTTCAACCCATGCTTAAACTGATACTTTTTTATCCCGTCCTTCATTTTATCCCGCCGTTATTCGCAATTCATCACGCTTTTTGCTGCACGTTTTAGGCCTAAAGGTAGTAAAAGGTTTGAATGTTATGCGAGGGGCATGTTGTTATTTTTAGCTGTTTGAGAAGTGAACCATAGGCTGGAAAAAAGAACACCTTCGAACGGTGCAAAGTTCGAAGGTGCAATTATAATTGTTTTAACTTAAACAATTCCGTTATTTCGGGCTTATTTTTTGAGTTTAATCTTCAAAACATAAGCAAAGTCGCATGGTTTGTTTTCGGGCATTTTTACCACCAAACCATCGGGTGTCATTATCCATGTTAGTTTGCCTTCATTTCCAATCATCTCGACCGATTCGATCTGGTTTTTCAGAATTCCGGCTTTTGTACCTAAGGTATGTACAGTGAGTGAGCTCCCCGGCCAGTCTAATGTGGTGGCATACAAATAATCGCCTTTTACCGTGTAACGAATATCCTCAGAGGTTGCTTCGGCATTGTTTTTCTCGCTAAGGTGTCCTTCGGTAATTTTTTGTGGTCCTTCGCCGTAAATATCCCATGTACGTGTGCCATAAATGGCTTCGCCATTAAGTTTTAGCCATTGTCCCATTTCAATTAAACGGGTTTTTACCTCTTCGGGAATTGAACCATCGGCACGTGGGGTAATGTTAAGCAAAACGCCACCATTTTTACTCACCACATCAATTAAGAAGTCAATTAACCGGTTGGTGGTTTTGTAGTGCGGGTCGCTAACGTTACACCACGAATCCCAATCGATCGAGTCGTCGGTAAGCCAGGGGAATTCCTTTTTCTCGCTCATGCGGGCCCGTTCAAGGTCGTAAATCGCTGTACCTTCGGCCAAATCGTGAAATTTGTAAGTTACAGCCACTGCCTGATCGCGTTTCGCTGCAAAGTTGTAGTAAGTAGTCAAAAAGTCAATGCGTTTCTTTTCCTGTATCAAATCCATTTTGTTATCGAAATAGATTAAATCGGGCTGATATTTTGTAATCACCTCTTTTATTTTTGCAAGCCATTCGCGGTTGAATTTTTCGTCGGGTAGCGGATAATATTGTGGTTCCTTCCAGGGATGACTTGGATTATTTGGACTAACAAAATCGCCTTCCTTTACTTTAGGACCGTACAAATCGGCATATTTTGGGTTCGAAGCATCTGTCGATGAATCCCATGTGGGATACCATGCAAATTTCCAATGGTGGTGGAATGTGGCAATAAACTTCATGTTGTGTGCCCTGATCGATTTCGATAATTCGCCTACCACATCGCGTTTGGGACCCATGTTAGCCGCATTCCATTTGGTTACTTTACTGTCCCACATGGCAAAACCATCGGCATGCTCTGTAACAGGACCTGCAAATTTTGCTCCTGCTTTTTCAAACAAATCGGCCCATTCGTCGGCATTAAATTTCTCGGCCTTAAACATCGGAATAAAATCCTTATACCCGAATTTGTCTAATGTACCATATGTTTTTTCGTGGTAAGCCCTTATCGGATTTCCTTTTACATACATCCAGTGCGAATACCACTCCGTTTTATATGCCGGTACCGAATACGGGCCCCAATGGCAATAAATGCCAAATTTAGCATCCAAAAACCATTCGGGATTTTGGTGGTTTTTAAGCGATTCCCAATTGGGTTTATAGACCTCTTTTTTGGGTGAACCGGCCCATGTAAGCATTGGAACCGATAACAGTAGCAGTGCCGAAATGTACCGTGTAGCCCGGCGTTTAATTGTTGAATGAATAAATGTTGATTTCATTGAAATGGATTTGAATGTTTTAATGTGTTGTTTTTTACGTTTCATCGGTTTAATGTGTTGTGGCAAGTTCGCCAATGTAACTTCCGTAAGTCATTACCACAAACGAAATCACAAGTACCGAAAGGGCAACGATTAGCAGCCCGTTGGTTTTGCGGTTCACCCCTTTCCACTCTTTCATTATTACGCCAATAATGTAGCTGAAAAAGATGAGCATCGACATGTGAAGCACCCAGCTGGCAAAATTAAATTTGCCCATACGTACATGGCCAAGGCCATAAAAGAAGAACTGAATATACCACAATGAGCCGGCCAGAGCCGACAGCGAAAAGTTGGCCCAATACCGTTTGTGTCCGCCATCGCCTATGGTGTATAACGATTTTATCGAACCATCTTTTATGGTTGCGGTTACAAACCAAATGATATTGGTGAGAAAGCAACCGATTGATGATACAATAAGTTTGGCATTGCCTTCGAAATGGCCTGCGCCATGTTGAGCGGCAATATCGCTTATCGGCTGACCCACATCGAGCGAAACACCCCAAACGGCCGATAATGTGCCGGCAATAAGGGTAAGGATAATGCCTTTTTTCATGTTAAAGTGTTTGCTGTCGGCTTTTATCTGAGTTTCTTTCATAAAACCCGCTCTGCCGCAAAGGCCAACACCAACAATCGAAATAATCATGCCGGCAAGTACCACCATGCCACCCGGTTTGGCAAATTGCGAAACCAGTTGTCCCTTAATTATAAGCGGAATAATAGTGCCTAAAACAGCCGAAATGCCGATGGAAATGGTATAAGTTAGCGAATAGCCGATATTACGAATGGCGTAACCAAACGATAATCCGCCAAAACCATACGTGGCACCAAGCAAGAGTGCCGCCCAGAATACTTGCGATGGCGACTCGTGCAAAACCTGAAACAAGTCGGGCACTGTTAAGTAACCTATCACAATAGGCACAATAATCCATGCAAAAAACGATTGCACGATCCAAAAAGTACCCCACGACCAGTTCTTTACTTTCTCGAAAGGCATATAGCAGGTCGAAGCCGACATGCCACCTATGGCATGTAAGCCTGTGCCTAATAACGGATTGGGAGTTATCATTTAGTATTACGATGTATTAAATTATTAATGTCTGATTTTAAAGTTCTACATTTTTACGGCATTAAACAAGGCTTCGATGTTTGCCGGTGCAATATCGGGTAAAATGGCTTCGTGACTGGGCGAAATAATTAAGCCCGTAGGGAAAATGGATTTTAGTTCGAGTACCTTGTCGTAAACCTGTTGTGGTGTGCCGTTTACCAGCAATTCCTGTGCATCCACGCCGCCGCAGAATGCCCCTTTGGTGCCATAATTGTCCTTGAGATTTTGCGGGGCCATACCCGAGGCCAATGCTTGTATGGGGTGTATAATATCGGCACCAAACGAGAGTAAGTCGCCAATAATTGGAAAAATAGCGCCACACGAGTGATGCATTACGGTAAACCCATACGATTTTGCTTGTGCAATAAGTTGCTGAGTGCCTTTAAATATAAATTCCTGCAAGAACTCAGGGCCCACAATCAACGAAGTCTGGCTGCCAAAATCGTTGCCAATGGCTACCGCATCGAGTTCCCCTTTTACGGCTTCGTAAAATACTTCGCCCGAACGCAGGTGAAACTGTACAATCCGATCGACCACTGCCTGAAACATATCGGGATATAACATGGCCGACATTAGTGCTTGCTCCATTCCAAAAGCCGCACATGCATCCTGAAAATGAGCCGACCACATAAAGGCCATACTAATCTTATCTTTTGGTACTGCACGCACGCGACGACGGGCTTCGTCCACATCAATCATTTTGGCCGGATCGGGCCACGAAAATTTATCAATATCTATTGGGTCGGTCATGTTTTCGAAAAAGCCGGCATCGGTGAGTGTCCGGTCATCCTGGTTTCCCATCAGATGTTCGGGCGTAAAATCGAGGGCACAACCAATATCGTAATGTGGCGGATTGTTAAAAGGTACATCCACCGGCCAAATATCATCATCCAGCTTTTGTTTTAGTGCCACCATGTCTGCAACACCAAAATAGTTTAGAAGCCCCGGAATTGCTGCAGGTGTTGGCATGCCAAGCCACGATGCCGGCCTGTCAACAGGTTGTTTATGTATGGTTGCAAAGAACCGCTCTCTTGAATTCATTTCCTGTTAGTTTTAAAAAAGCGAAGGTATTTCTTAACCATGCTACAATTTAGTGGTAAACCTTCAATTTTTTGTAGTATCCCGTTTTAATTATACTTTATCAGGCTTACCGGTGTTCAACTACAAAAAATGTATTGTGGTTTTGGGTTTCGGTTGAACCTCTTGCGCCGGTTACAGATGGGTTTTGTGCTTTGTATCCGTAATTTGTTTTTGTATGCCATTGCTAAATAGGAGTCTGGCATTAATTGTGTATGCTTTCGGGTTGAACCATGGGTCCATCATTCACCACACCAATGGGGCACTTTGCGGTTCAGCCCAAAAGATAAAACCGTTAATAACAACCAAACTATTAAAATTGTATATTCGCGACATTAATGCTATTTTTATATCACCGATGAGGTCTCAACATTTCGAAGATTAATTAAGGCACAATGTTTAATATAGAGCAGGGCGAAGGCATAAAAATACAGTTACACAATGTCGCAATGTATAAGTGTTGCCATGGGGTTGAATATCACGATGTAATCAGTCCTTTTTCGCGTTTGTACCTTATTACGCGGGGAACCGGCAATATTACCATTGGAAATGAGGTTATTCCATTGTTGGGGGGGTACATGTATCTTATTCCAAGCTTTACATTTTGTACCTACAAATTCGACCCGGGCATGGTACAGTATTACGTTCATTTTAGTACTTCGATGAATGATGGGATGAATGTTTACGATTTTTATTCGTACCACAAAATGGTAAAAGCCGATACTTTCGATGGTTTTTTGTTAATGAAACTTTTACGCCTCCATCCGGACATTAGTCTGCCGGCGCAACGACCCGAAGAGTATCAGACCAAAGTTTGGATGAACCGCAAAGTAGTGTATAAATCGGTAAGTAGCTATCTCGAAACCAAAGGTATTATTGAGCAATTACTGGCTAAGTTTTTGTACGACGATCCGAACCAAAAACATGAGCATTTTAAACTGTATTACAACATTAAACCTATTTTGCAATATATTCATCAAAATCTAAATCAAGAAATCCAAGTGGAACTTCTGGCCAAAATGGCCTGTTTATCGAACGATCATTTCGGCCGGGTGTTTAAATCCATTACCGGATATCCGCCAATGGAATATGTTATACGTAAGCGTATCGAAAAAGCACAACATTTACTACTGTCCAGCGGTCTTACACAGGACGAAATTATTGAAAAAGCGGGCTTTAGGAGTTTGTCGTACTTCTCTAAAATGTTTCGGAAGTATACCGGCTTCTCTCCCGGCAAATACCGTAAACAAAGTAAACAGTAGTTGTGGTAGCGTTGATGTATGGCATACTTCTTCTGTATTAAACCGAAACCCGACTTTTGTCTATTTTGCGGTTGCCAATCGTTGCTTTTATCTAAGATGGTGTTGATTTCTGCAAAGGTATAATTTTTTAGCTCAATTTACCAGCCAATTTGTTCTGTATTTCAAGTGATGTCGGTTACAGCTCAAAGGCAAAAAAAAGCCGGAAAACGAATTTTCCGGCTTATGGGTGTGGGCTTGCGCCTGTTGTTACATGATTTCGATGCTGCGTTTAACGAATTTGGTGAGATCCTCGCCTTTAAGCATGTTGTTGCTAAGCAGTGCCAGGTCGATGAGTTGTTTTACCAAATTGTAATCGGACGCAAAGCCGCCAAGAATGGCTTTCTTTTTGTCTTTCAGCTCGGTGAGTTTGTGTTCCACATCGGTGAGTTCTTCTTTTTCGGCCGATGGAATTTCCTCATCTTTCTTATCCTTTTTGGCTTTTTCGAGTTCGTCGCGACGTTTTTCGAGGGTTTCTATTTTCGATTTCACGCCTTTGAGTTCGTCGGTAAGCTTTTCGTTTTTGTCCTTTACAATGCGCTCTACCAGCGGATGATTACCGTTTACCACAAGGTTGAAGCTATCGGGCATGTTGCCGTAAAAGTTCATGCCACCGCCGCCCATGGCCGACATCTCTTTCATGCGTCGCATCCACTCGTTTTGGGTTATCATTACGGGTTTGTCGGTGGCTTCCATGCCTTCGAACAGCACGTAGAACGAGGCTTTGTCGTTTTTGGGCGCAGTGAGGTCGCCAATTTCGTCGGCCGAAAGTTTGAGGTCGTTGCGTTCTTTCTTCGGAATCAACTTGTCGGCAATGTCGCTGTCTACACGGGTAAAGCGGCATTTATCGAGTTTTTGTTCCAAGTGGTTTATAAAATGTGCATCGAAGTGGCCATCCATTTGCAATACATCGTAACCTTTGGCCTTGGCGGCATCGATAAAGCTGTGTTGTGCTTCCACATCACTTGCATACAGGTACACGAGTTGGTCGTCCTTGTCTTTTTGTTCGCCTTTGATGAGTTTTTCGTACTCTTCGAAAGTAAAATATTTACCATCGGTGTTTTTGAGCAGACAGAATGTTTTTGCTTTGTCGTTGAATTTTTCGTCGGTAAGCATACCGTATTCGATAAACAGCTTCAGGTCGTCCCATTTTTGTTCGAACTGAGTACGGTCGGCTTTAAAAATATCGGCCAAGCGATCGGCTACCTTTTTGGTAATGTGTCCCGATATCTTTTTCACGTTGCCATCACTTTGCAGGTACGAGCGCGACACATTCAACGGAATATCGGGCGAGTCGATAACACCATGCAGCAGCGTCAAAAAATCGGGTACAATATTCTCGACCGAGTCGGTTACAAACACCTGATTGCTGTAAAGCTGTATTTTGTTTTTCTGAACCTCGAGGTTGCTCTTAATTTTTGGGAAATAGAGAATACCCGTTAGTTTAAACGGATAATCCACATTCAGGTGAATGTTAAACAACGGATCTTCCGAAAACGGATACAACTCCTGATAGAATTTTTTGTAATCCTCATCGGTCATATCGGCCGGTTTTTTAGTCCATGCCGGTGTGGTGTTGTTTATAACCTTGTCTTTGTCGGTTTCCACATCTTTGCC
>QKHT01000173.1 GCA_003249935.1 Bacteroidota bacterium | reverse complement strand
AGACTATCTAAACTATCGCTAACATTTTGTATAAGTAATGGCAGGCGATATAGTAAATTTCAAGGTTTTTAGCCCGCTCAAATTGCGTAGCAGTTTGACAGGAAAGTACCACGCAACCTGCCACTACTCATACAATTTACCGTTAGCAACAAGCCTAAAAAAACACTCCGATGACAACTTATTACCCGATTGAAAAGAAAAAAGAAAAAACACCCCCACGCACAAAAGCAAGAGTTTGGCAGCCCTTCCCTGCAAGCCTCGCTTCGCTGCCAAACACATGCTTTTCTCCCACCGCACCTGCTTCGTGGATAAGGCAGTGCTAAATTGAAACATAGATTTAAAAAAAAATGAAATGAAAGAATCCGATAATAAACTCGCAATGCGAAACATAAAACCAACAGCCATGCGTGAATTGGTTTTAAAAGTATTAAGTGAACAGGATAAAGCAATAAGTTTGGCAGATTTAGAACAGAAATTTGACAACGCCGATAAAACAACATTATACCGAACACTCAAAACATTTGAAGAAAACAAGCTAATACATAGCATTAATGACGGTACAGGAGCTGTTAAGTATGCCTTATGTAAGGAAACCTGCCAATGCCATCCCGAAGATTTGCACGTTCATTTTCTTTGTACCAAGTGTCAGCAGACTTATTGTTTGACTGATATTTCCATTCCCACGATTGCTTTACCCACGAATTTTAAACTCGAAACTATTAATATGGTTGTGAAAGGTATTTGTTCCAATTGCGACAAATAAAAACTTTGCAATTCAGTTGCATGGATTTTTTATATATATTTGCATCAAATTATTTAAATGAAATATTTTGCATTCATATTGTCCGTTTATGTTTTGGTACTCACCGCAATTCCTTGCGTTGACTTACCAAAGGATGATAATTTGCATAAAACCGAACTTACAAATTCAGCTTCCGAACATCACGAACACACCACTGACCAATGCTCACCATTTTGCGTTTGCGTATGTTGTGCTACACCTATTATAAACAATTCGACTATTCATTTTTCTTGCACCCCTATTGTGCAGAAACTATTAGCAGAGTACAATAATTCCTTCGTTTCTTCCCTTTTTGCATCTATCTGGCTACCACCTAAATTAAGCTAATACAATTCCCTTTTAAGAATATTTCACTTGTCCTTTGTGGGCTTGTGAAGGAATTTATGTATTAACTTTTTTTATAATTCATTATGATAGAACAAATCATTAAATTTTCAATAAAGAACAAGATAATTATTGGGTTATTTGCCCTTGCCTTGGTGGCTTGGGGTACATATTCGCTTGTTCATCTGCCGATTGATGCAGTTCCCGATATTACAAACAATCAGGTACAAGTAATTTCACGTGCGCCATCTTTGGCAGTACAGGAAGTAGAAAGTTTCATTACCGCACCCGTGGAAGTTTCGGTAGCCAATATTCCCGATGTATTAGAGCTGCGCTCTATTTCACGATTAGGTTTATCAGTTGTTACCGTGGTTTTTAAAGACAATGTAGATATCTACTGGGCACGGCAACAGATTGGCGAACGGCTCAAAGAAGCCGAAGACCAAATACCGCAAGGGTTGGCAAAAATTGAAATGGCACCCATTTCAACTGGTTTGGGCGAAATTTTCCAATATACCCTAGAACTACAAGACGGGTACAAAGATAAATTTACACCAATGGATTTGCGAACATATCAAGATTGGATTGTACGCCGTCAGATGCTTGGAACGCCAGGTGTAGCCGAAGTAAATAGTTACGGCGGTTTTGTAAAACAATACGAAATTGCGGTGAAGCCCGAACGTTTGCGGGCAATGAATCTTTCGTTAACCGATATTTTTGAAGCCCTCGAAAACAACAACGAGAATACAGGTAGTGCCTATATTGATAAAAACCCAGAAGCCTATTTTATTCGCGGCATTGGATTGGTAAAAACACTCGACGATATTGAAAATATTGTTGTGAAAACCGTAGGCGGTATTCCTGTTTTAGTACGTGATGTGGCTACTGTTCAGTTTGGTCATGCCACCCGGTACGGTGCTTTGGTTTCCGATACTACCGAAGCTGTGGGTGGCGTGGTAATGATGCTCAAAGGGGCAAATGCCAATGAAGTTATTGGACAGGTAAAAGAAAAAATCGCATCCATTCAAAAATCATTACCTAAAGGTATTGAGATAACCCCGTACCTCGACCGTACCGATTTGGTTGACCGTGCCATTGGTACAGTAACACGCAACCTACTTGAAGGGGCTTTGATAGTTATTTTTATATTGGTCTTGTTGCTTGGTAATTTCAGGGCGGGTTTAATTGTTGCATCAGTAATACCGCTTGCCATGCTTTTTGCAATTGGTATGATGCAACTTTTTGGCGTTTCGGGCAATCTTATGAGCTTAGGGGCAATCGACTTTGGTTTAATTGTGGATGGGGCGGTAATTATCGTTGAGAGTATTGTACACCGTATTACTATGAGTAAACATCATCATACAGGTATAAGGCGACTAACACAACCACAAATGGATGAAGAGGTATTTCAAGCTTCAAGCAAAATCCGTACAGCGGCTGCTTTTGGAGAAATCATTATCCTTATCGTTTATTTACCAATCCTTGCATTGGTAGGCATTGAGGGTAAAATGTTCAAGCCTATGGGACAAGTAGTAAGCTTTGCTATTCTTGGTGCTTTTATTTTATCCCTCACATGGGTTCCCATGATTTCGTCTTTATTCCTTAGTAAGAATACAGAACATAAACGGAATATTTCCGACAAGATAATGGATTTTATGCACAAGGCTTTTAATCCTGTTATCACTTTTGCTCTTCGCCGCAAATTGGCAATAGTGCTTACTTCGGTGTTGCTGTTTATAGGTAGTTTGTTTTTGTTTACCCGTTTGGGTGGTGAATTTATTCCACAACTCGAAGAAGGCGACCTTGCCGGATTAGTAATTACCCTTCAGGGTGGTTCGCCTGCATATACCGTTGAAGAAGTAAAACGGGCGAATGTCATTTTGCGTGACAATTTTCCCGAAATAAAACATTTGATTGCTAAAATTGGTCCCGGAGAAATACCTACCGACCCCACACCAATGGAAACGGGCGACTATATTATAACTCTCAAACCCAAAAGCGAGTGGACAACCGCTAAAACCCGTGAAGAATTGGTTGAAAAAATGGAAGAAAAACTGTCGGTTTTGGCAGGTGTCAAATTCGAGTTCTCTCAGCCCATTCAACTTCGTTTTAACGAGTTAATGACTGGTTCGCGTCAGGACGTGGCTATTAAACTATTTGGCGACAATCTTGATACACTTGCCCTCAAAGCTTCTCAAATTGAAGAATTGATACAAACTATTGATGGCGTAACCGACATTAATGTCGAAAAAGTAACGGGTTTAGCTCAAATTCAGGTTGAGTACAACCGACCCCGTATGGCACAATATGGTGTTTCGGTTGCAGAAATAAACAACATCTTAAAGGCAGCATTTGCAGGTAGTTCGGCAGGTGTGGTATTTGACGAAGAAAAACGTTTCGACCTCGTTGTACGGCTCGATAAGGCAAACCGCCGCGATATTTCAGACGTTAAAAACCTAAGTATTTCTTTGCCCGATGGGCGTTTAATTTCACTCGACCAGTTGGCAAACATTGAGATTAAAACTGGACCGGCCCAAGTGTCGCGCGAAAATACCAAACGACGTTTAACCATTGGTTTTAACGTGCGAGGTCGTGATGTGGAGAGTGTGGTTAAAGATACTCGTTCAAAGCTTGATGGAAAACTGACTTTGCCAGTTGGGTACTACACCACGTTCGGCGGACAGTTCGAAAACCTTATTGCAGCCCGTGAGCGTTTAGCAATCGCCGTTCCTGTGGCACTGTTGCTCATTTTTGTATTATTGTTTTTCACCTTCCATTCGCTCAAACAAACCGTTCTTATTTATACGGCAGTGCCTATGGCTGCCATTGGAGGAATAGTTGCCCTGTGGTTACGGGATATGAACTTCTCAATTTCAGCAGGAGTAGGCTTTATTGCTTTGTTTGGTGTAGCAGTACTTAATGGTATAGTACTGATTGCCGAATTTAACCGTCTCGAAAAAGATGGTGTTGCCGACATTACCGAAAGGGTTTTAAAAGGGTTAAATACCCGTTTACGCCCTGTGTTAATGACGGCTGCCGTAGCATCCCTTGGTTTTCTTCCAATGGCTTTATCAAGCTCGGCTGGTGCCGAAGTGCAAAAACCTTTGGCAACCGTTGTAATAGGTGGGCTTATTACGTCAACCCTTTTAACTTTAGTGGTTTTGCCTGTGCTCTATATCATTTTTACAAAACGCAATTTCAGGCTTCCTTCTAAAAAAAGGAAACTAAGCACTGGTGGTTTGGCTATGATTTTAGTTCTTTTTGGAACTTTCTTTTTCAACAAAGTCGAAGCACAACAAACTAAGCCTATTACCCTGCAAAATGCAATTCAATTGGCTTTAGACAGTAATTTGGCAGTTCGTTCCGCAGCTTATTCGGTCGATGTCCAAAAAGCACTTAAAGGTGCTTCGTGGGACATTCCAAAAACCGCAATCGATGGGCAGTATGGACAGTTTAACTCTTACACCAAAGACAATAGTTTTACCGTTTCGCAGTCGTTCGCCTTTCCATCGGTTTACATCAATCAAAACAAACTGGCAAATGCAAACATCAAAAGTAGCGAATGGCAACAAAAAGCGTCGCAGCTCGAAATAACAACGGAGGTAAAACAGGCTTATTGGCAATTGGCATATTTGTATTCCAAACAAAATCTTTTGAAATATCAGGATAGTTTGTTTTCGGGTTTCCTAAGAGCTGCCGAACTTAGGGCAAAAACAGGCGAAACGAACCGCCTCGAAATGATTACAGCCCGTTCGCAAAGCCTCGAAATTAAAAACCAATTGCAGCAAACAACCGCCGATATTGGTATCTTAAACCAGCGTTTGCAAACCTTATTGAATGTCGATTATACTTTAACCCTTGCCGATACCGTACTTCGCCGGTCAGGTTTTATAGTTCTTTCCGACACTTCGGTTGTTTCTGGCAATCCATCTTTAGGCTACACACAACAGCAGGTTGAAGTGGCACGTATCGAGAAAAATTTGGAACGCAGCCACATGATGCCCGATTTTAACATTGGTTATTTTAGTCAAACCATGCAGGGTGTGCAGGAAGTAAACGGCATACCTCAAACATTTGGCATGGGCGACCGTTTTACGGGTATTCAGGCTGGCATTGCCATCCCATTGTGGTTTGCCCCTTATACTGCTAAAACTAAGGCTGCAAAAATTAAACAGCAAGTTGCGAGTACCAACGCCGAATATTACTCCAAATCTCTTTCGGGCAATTATCAGGCTCTTTTAAGCGAATACGGCAAGTTCAACAAAAGCCTTGAATTTTACGAAAAACAAGCCATACCCGAAGCCGATATAATTATTGAGCAAGCTTCACGTAGTTACAAAGCGGGTGCTATGGATTATCTCGATTATATCCAGTCGCTCAACCGTGCATTGTCTATCAAACAAAACTATCTCGATGCACTCAACGGCTACAACCAAACCATTATTTCAATTGACTTTATTACAGGTAAAACATTTTAATTCTGAACTTTTATGAAAACATTAAAATATAGCATCATTCTTTTAGTAATGATTAGTGTAGCCACCTTTACAGGCTGCAACGGTAAAAAACTCGATGAGCACGGACATGAGGCGGGTACTCATGCCGAAAGTACCGAAAAAGAAAGCTCCGAAGGGCATAAAGAGGGAGAACCTGAAGAAGGTGAACATGAAGAATTACCCGAAGACATTGTTGAAATGAATGCTGAACAGATAAAACTTGCAGGTATTCAATTAGGCAAAGTTGAAATGCGTCAGGTAAGTGGTGTAATCAGAGCCAACGGCATGGTTACCAATGCACCTCAAAACTCAGCTTCGGTTAGTGTTCCTTTAGGCGGTTTTGTAAAATCGTCAAGTTTATTGCCGGGCCACGCCGTTACAAAAGGTCAAACGCTTGCCATTATCGAAAATACCGATTTTGTCGATTTACAACAAAATTACCTCGATATTAAAAACAAGTACGAGTTTGCCGAAGCCGAATATAAACGCCACGCCGAACTTTATAAAGACGATGTGTATTCCGAAAAAAACTTACAACAAACTACCTCTGAATACCGCAGCCTTAAAGCACAATTAAAAGGCATTGGCCAAAAATTACAGGTTATTGGCATTAACCCGGCAACACTTACCGTAGATGGAATTTCAGCAAACATAGCCCTCGTTTCGCCTATCAGTGGCTATGTGAAAACTGCAAATATCAGCATGGGCAAATACGTTTCGCCCACCGACGTGTTGTTCGAAATTGTAGGAACCGAAAACCTGTTGCTCGAATTAACTTTATTTGAAAAAGATGCAAACACCATTGCAATAGGTCAATTGGCGCATTTTACCATCAACAACGAAACGCACGAACATAAGGCAAAAATATATCAGGTAGGTAAATCAATAAACACCGATAAAACTTACAAAGTATATGCAACCATTCAACAGCCTTGCAGTAATGTAATGCCAGGCATGTATGTGCTTGCTCATATCGAAAAAAACGACAAGCAGGTTACCTCTGTTCCTGCCGATGCTGTGGTATCGTTCGACAATAAATATTACATCTTTGCTTTTGAAAAAGACAAGGAAGAAGGTGGGAAGCCATTTACCGAATACCGCTTTATCGAAGTTACAAAAGGCGATACCAACGATGGTTTTACCGAAATTCAATTACCCGCAGGTTTCGATATTCAAAACACCAAAATAGTTACCAAAGGTGCATACAAATTACTTTCTGCTAAAAAGAACGCAGGTGAAATGACTTGCGGTTAATTTTCAAAAACAATGGAACACAATCACTCACACAGCCACGATGTGAATTTAGGAAATGCCTTTAAAATAGGCATTTCCATAAACATCGTTTTTATTATCATTGAAGCAAGCTATGGTTTTTTCTCTAATTCTATGGCATTGGTTGCCGATGCAGGGCATAATCTTAGCGATGTACTGGCGTTGGTGTTTTCATGGGTTGCGGTAATCCTGTCGCAACGCAAACCAACATTAAAGTTTACGTATGGCTTTCGCCGTTCAACTATTCTCATAGCATTGCTCAATACTATTTTGCTTTTGGCTGCCGTAGTTTTTATTGTCTGGGAAACCATCGAACGCATGGGCAAACCCCTCGAAATTAACTCCAATAGTGTAATTACTGTTGCTGCTATTGGTATAGCTGTAAATGGGTTTACTGCATGGCTGTTTATGAAAGGCAAAAAACACGATTTGAATATTCGAAGTGCCTTTGTACATTTTATTGCCGATGCTTTGGTATCACTTGGTGTTGTGATTGCTGGTATTATAATGGCATTTACAAACATTGTTTGGGTCGATTCATTAGTGTCATTTGCTATCATCGCCGTAATCCTTTACAGTTCGTACCATCTGCTAATTGATTCCGTAAATCTTGCTCTCGACGCAGTTCCCGAAAATGTGAATATCGAAGCCGTGCGCAACTACCTGAAATGTTTGCCCGAAGTTTCCGACATTCACGACTTGCACATTTGGGCATTAAGCACCACCGAAGCTGCACTTACCGTGCATTTAACAACCAATATGCAAACCGATGTTACGTTTATTACAAACATTCAACATCAATTACACGAGCAGTTCGATATTGAACATGCTACCATACAGGTAGAATACAGCGTTGCAGAATGTCAAACAAATTGTAAATAATTAAAGCTATGTTTGAAAAAATATATATCCTTTCGTTTTTGGTTATGTACTTCATTATCGTATTTATATTACCATCGGTAAGGGTTAAACGCAAAACAGGTATCAATCCGTATGTATTTAAAAATACCGATTCGGCACAGGATTATATAGGTAAGATATTAACCGCAATTAATATAGTCGTATTTTCCGTGGTATTATTAAACCTACTTTTTACAAAAGGGCTACAATTCCTTGCACCCTTTGTATGGCTCGAAATATCATTGCTCAAATACGCAGGTATTGCAATCACTCATCTTGCATTAATTTGGATTATCATTGCACAGGTACAAATGAGTAATTCGTGGCGGGTAGGTATCGACCATTCTGCAAAAACCGACCTCAAAACCAACGGATTGTTTTCAATTTCCCGAAATCCCGTATTTTTAGGAATGCTCCTTACATTGGTAGGGATATTTTTCATTCTTCCCAATGCTATTACACTATTGGTTTTCGTTTCGTCAACCTTGCTTTTACAAGTTCAGGTAAGGCTCGAAGAGGAATATCTGGCAAAAACACACGGCGAAAACTATTTAAATTACTGCAAAAAAACAGGCAGATGGTTTTAACTTTTTAAAAATTACAACAATGAAAACACATATAAAAATTATAACAATAGTAATGTTGTTAAGCCTAACAGGTCAACTTTTCGCACAACAACATCAAAAAGAAATCAAAAACAGCGAAGTTGAAGGATTATACCTTACATATTCCGATTTTAAACAAGGTAAATTAACTATCCCGACTGATAAACAGCACAAAGGCGATATAATAAAACTCAAACAATTCTTTATTTCGCCAGATATTATTAGTATTGAACAGGACAAAGAAACCGTTTTTTACAAAGACAGCATTTTTGCCATTCGATTAACCAATGGCGAAAATTACCGTTTCATAAACCGTACCCCCTGTTTAGTTGCCGATACTTCCTATTTATACATCTATACAAATAAAACTACGAAAACCGAATACAAACAATCGGGACCTACACGCAGGTCAAAAGAAGTACCTGTTACATACTACTATTTTAGTGTGGCCAATCATCAAGTTGTGTTTATGCTCACATTATCAAATCTTCGCAAATATGCCCTTACCGATACCATTATTCACAAAACCGTTTGCGACAAGTTCACAACCGATGAAATGCTATCTGAAATCAATTCAAATACAGGTCGCTTCGTACTGACCGAAACTATAGTTTCGGTATTAAATAAGTAGTGTGGGGTTAAAAAAACAAAGGGGCTGTCTAAAAAGGCAGTCTCTTTTTTTATGCTGCAAAATATAATTTGCGTTCATTTTGCGTTTCGTTCAAAGATAGACGATGATTTTGGATGTAAAATTTGGTATGTGACTTCAGATAGCACTTTTGACCGGTTAAAATTTG
>QKHT01000118.1 GCA_003249935.1 Bacteroidota bacterium | reverse complement strand
ATTTTGGGTTACATCCTATGGATAATAATGCAAGACTCGCTCTTTTACAAATCCTCGAAGATCGATACGAAAGAAAATCTATCATGATCTCTTCTCAACTTCCTGTTAAAAACTGGCATGATTACATCGCCGAACCAACACTCGCCGATGCAATTTTAGACCGACTTACAGGTAATGCACACCGCTTCGAATTAAAAGGTGAATCATTAAGAAAAAAATAAGAATTTAACATTTATATTTGTACTCAATTCTCAGTGCTTTCACTGGTCCTGTTTGCTCCGAAATCAGTGGTCCCGTTTCACCGAAATAAACAATTCTCTGTTTTCTGCAACTCGTATGAAGTTGGTTCGTAAACAGCAATAAACGGTTGCGACCACGCTTCTCCCTTTTTTCTGATTGCTATAATTGGTGTTTTTTTCTTATCATAACCTGCTTTGGCTCCTTTTGTTGTTGGTGCCAAGGCAGTTGAATATTCCCTTAAAGTACCGGATGGAATGAATACATTCATGTATCTGTTGGCATTTTGAAGTTTGAAACGGGCATTGATTGCCTTTTTTGTTTCACCTGATGATTTAACACTTTCGTAGAATTTCCAGCCTGTAACAGAATCGTATTCATCAGAAGAATATATTGAAGAAGAATTTAAGGGAACTAATGAATTATCATCGTAATTCAGTGTTACTTCATCACCAATATTGTGATAGATATAATCGTGATGTAAATTTAACTGTTTACCTTTTGATCTGAAAATGTCTACATAATAACCTGAAATTGAGTCTGTTTTAATCATACAAATAGTGCGTTGTTGATCGCATTGGTTATATGTATCATTAAGCTCCTGGGTCGAAAAGGAGAAATTCTGACTTATAGGATTTGTTCCTGAGGCAGGTTCACAGGCAAGTAATTCTGTGTTACTCATACGTGAATTCCAGTTAGAGCCTCTTTTTCCTGAACTATTGGCAATCACTGTATTGTGTGCAGCAAGCCGAACCCGATAATTTTCATGTTCATCCGAACCATATGTTCCGCTTCCACTTTCAGCACCAAGTACATATCCTTTTCCATATAATTCCATATCAATACCCGATGAATGGGCGTGCACATAGGTTGCACCACCCGAATAATACATCAAGCCATTTTCTTTGGAATTATCAAAATTGTAGTTTCGTTGTACAACAATACCAGCATGTTTGATATGAAAAGTAGATTCGATTTTTGGTGATGTTGGGCGAATTGTATCTAAAACATTAACACCCCATAATAATTGTAATGGATTATTCCATTCCAACCTGTCTGTAATAACCTGAGTAAGGTGCCCTCCCTGATTCAAATAGCAATTTTGCAGAATACTTTCTGTTTTTGTAACGTATTTAGTGAGTTTCTTTTGCGTAACTAATTTTAATAGATACTGATACCCATTTGTAAGGTCCGACTCTGTTCCGCTATCTCCAAACCTCAAAACATCTCCATTGGGGTAAAAGAAATTTTCATATAATTGATATCCATCAAGAATTCTTTCATTGTTCTGTATGATATTAAGTTCTGGCTTGTAACGGTCAATAATATTTAAGGATTGTAGCACTATTTGATGTGATTCTTTTGAATATCCCAACGTCTCGTCCCAAATATTTTGATCCGTAAAATTATTGAGCGTCCATAAATAGGCATCAAAAGATTGTTCAAGTGGATCAAGATAAAAACGTTGAAAAAAATTTTCACGTGTTTGATCATCATCAATCATGAGTAAATTAAATAATGCTCCGTTACCGGCTAAAATTGAATGGTTACAATTTCTGGCAGTTATGCTCTTAAAGACTATTGCAGCAAGTTTTTTGACCGTTGTTTGAGCAGCTGTTTTATTAAATGATTTGTACGAATTACTTTGAAGATCAAAAATCTTTGTGGCAGGATTATTTACATAATTATAAACAAAATCGTAAATAATTGCAATCTTAGGATACAGAACTCTGCATTCTAACCAATTATCGTTAAAAAGTATGCCGGTTCCCTTTTTGTATCCCGTCGAATCCACTTTTGCCAATCGTTCTGTATAATGATTCAGAATATCAGCTGCATATTTTGCATAGCTCGAATCTTCGGTTAGATAATATAATATGGCCGCTTCTGACGCAGAGGTTAGTACATTATTATGTTGATCTCGGTCAACTGATTTTCCCGGTATGGGAGCAATAGTTTTTAATACAAAGGAGGGATTATCCCTATGTTGGTTAACCAAATATTCTGTTCGTTGTTGGAGTTGATCAAAATAATTTTTAGCCCACGAATATTCTTTAATATTTTCAAGAATCATTGCTCTATCGCTTTGGTTCACCCATATATGAGGGTGTTGAAGTGATTGCCCTGAAATGATGATCGGAGACAAGAGAAATGTGAGTAGTGCAATAAGAGTTTTAGATATAAAATTACTTATTTTTGCCTGAATATGACTAAATCTATGTATCATGTTTTTTTGAATAATGCGTTTAGTGCAAAGATATTATGATATTAAATCACAACTTATTTGAAATATGATCGGATTACCTTAATTATTGACTTACATTTTTATTAAGCTGTGCCATATAAATAGCACAACACTTCAGTTAAATTTCAATTATTTGCCTTATTGTATTGGTTTTCAATAACATAATATTTGGCTGAAGTTCAATTTTAAGGTTATTAATGCGATGCACGATTTTAAAGATTTCTAAAGTCTTAGTTGCTTTAAAGAGGTATTGTCGTCAATGATAAATTGGAGGATGTTTTGGTTTAAGGGGAAATTATGCAGTTTATTACAACAATCCAAAGGTGCGCTAAATATCAAATTTAAACATATTATTACTCCAATCTTCGCTCTCTCGATTGGACTCAACATTCTTGCCTGTCCGACAGGCAGGTCTATTCATCGGCATTATACCAAAATGCATTTGGACTGATATACATATGCATTTGGTATTACAATTCCTCTATCTCCTGTGTCGAATTAGAGCTGTTTTCGTGCTGAACCTGTGTAGGTGTAACCCCAAACTCTTTTCGAAAACAGGAGCTGAAATAAGCAGGGTCGGAATAGCCTACCATAAATGCCACTTCCGATACATTGATGTTAGGATCGGATTTCAGAAATTTCATCGCAGTCTTTAACCTGATATTGCGTATAAAATCGCTGGCACCCATTCCGGTAATCGATTTTATTTTTCGATAGAGCGAAGATTTCGAGAGGTTTACCATGCCGGCAATTTCGACATAGTTAAAATCCAGATTGTCGATATTGTTATTGATGATATCCACAACTTTGGAGAGGAACTCCTTGTCGATACTGTTCGTGGTCAGCGAATTCAGCACAATGCTATCTGTTTCGCGGAAGCGTTTGCTTATTATTTCGCGATTGCTTAAAATACTTGCAATTCGAGCCGAAAGGACTTTCATACTAAAGGGTTTCGTAATATAGCCATCGGCTCCAACATCGTAACCTTCTATCCGATCTTCTTCGGCACTTTTGGCGGTTAATAGTATCACAGGAATATGCGAAAACTCGATATTTGTTTTAATCTCTTTGCACAATTCGAAGCCGTTCATACGGGGCATCATCACATCGCTTACAACGAGTTCAATATTGTGCTGTTGCATAATGTCGATGGCTTCAAGTCCGTTAAATGCCTGAAAAACGTTGTATTTATCTCTAAAGTTTTCAATAATCACCTTTTGCAAATCGGGATTGTCATCGACAATAAGCACGTTTTTCAACTCTTTGTCCAACAATTTTTCGGTAGTATCGTCGTTAAATTGCGACAAATCGGCACTTGATTCTATTTCGTTCTCGCTATAATTTTCTCTCTCGAGTGGTATTTCAACTACAAATGTAGAACCCTCGTTAGTTTGGCTTTCGACCGAAATAGTCCCTTTGTGCAGTTGAACCAAATCTTTTGTCAACGACAACCCAATTCCCGTGCCTGTTGTGCGCTGTTGCCTGTAATTACCATCGTAAAACCTGTCGAAAATGGTGTTCAGATCATCCGATTTTATGCCTATTCCACTATCCTGAACCGATATAGAGGCATAAAACACACTTTCGCGTTCTATGCTTTTTAGGGTAACATGCACAAAACCATTCTCTTTGTTGTACTTAAATGCGTTCGATAGCAGGTTATATACAATTTTGTCGATTTTGTCAGGGTCGAAAAATCCCATGATGTTCTGAGGTGATGCAACCACCGAAAAATGGATGTGTTTTTCGTTGGTAATCGGTTGAAAGTTGTTTTCACAAATGGCTCTGACAAACATGGCCAAATCGCCATACGATGTTTTTAATTTTAAATTCCCCGATTCGGCTTTTCTGAATTCAAGAATTTGACGAACAAGCCGGGTTAACCGACTCACGTTCATTTTCATTACATTGGTCTGGCTCAGATCGACCGAAAGCGATTCTTCCATATTCTCGACCGAACATTTTATAATTGAAAGAGGCGTAAGAAGTTCGTGCGAGACATTGGTGAAAAACTTCATTTTTGCCTGATTCAATTCTTCGTTCTTTTCTTGTTGAAGTTTGGTGAAACGTAGGGCATTCATCAATTTCAACCTGTTTTTTAGGGTTTTGTATATGACGATTGTTATTAGAAGCGTAAAAATGGCATACACAATAAATGCATACCACGTCTCGTACAACGAAGGCGAAATAGTGAGCGAAACAGTTACTATACTGTTACTTAGGGTGTTATTTTCGGTTACTGCTCTCAATTCTAATCGGTATTTCCCTTTGGGTAAGTTTATATAGTTGGCAAACCTACGGGTATTATCGGCATAGTTATAGGTTTCATCTATTCCTATCAACTTATATGCATAAAAGGATTGCTCGTTTCCGGTAAACGAAAGATTTGCAAATTCGAATTCAACATCATTCATCCGCTTAGGTAAAACAATATTGAATTCAGGTGTATTTTTAATATTGTATTCCAACGGATTATCGAAAATGGATTCTCCTTTAGCCTTAATATTTATAATATTCCAGTTTGCATCAGACGATCTCACAATGAGCTTGCGGGTATTAATCTTATTATATCCGTTGGTGCCGCAGATGTAAAATATACTATCGTTCTTTTTGAAATATCCCGAAAGGGGGTTGAACGTGTTATTAAAATACTCGAACGAGGGGAAATTGAACGATTGGTTTTTTTCGGGATTAATCTGCAACAGACCATTTTCGTAACACATCATAATGTTGTGGTTGTGGTTTTCGAAAATATTAAATATCACATCGCTACCTATATGGAAACGATCATTAACCGGTTCAAAACTGTCAGTTTCTCTATTCAACAAACTCAAACCGGCTCCCCGTGTTCCTGCCCAAATACGGTTTTTAGAATCGACATAAACCGATAAAATATCGGTCGACACCATTTTATTATTTTCGGGAGCGTACAACTTTGCGCTTACATTATTCCCATCGAGTTTTACTTTTATTATCCCCAGGTTATCGGTTCCAATCCAAAAATTTCCTTCTTTATCAAAATCGGCTGTTACACATCTTATTTTACCATCAATTATTTCGAGCGAATTTATTTTTAAAATTGTATCTTTTTTAATGATATTGAACCCATTATAAGTAAGAATCCAAATATTATTTTTGTTGTCTTTATACGAACCTTTCGGACTATTGCTTGCCAACCATCCGCTATTTTCGGTAATCATGGTTGCTTGGATAACTTTGTCGTTAAGATTTATTTCGTAAAGGCCTCTGCCAACACTGCCACACATGATTTTTTTGTCCCCTGGAAAATAACTTAACCCCATTGCTTGAATACCTTCGCTGCTGTTGATCCCAATAAGTGGCAATGGTTCATATTGGTTTAAAATGGGGTTTAAAATATATAAACCTCTGCCTTTCAGGCTTATAATAAACTTATCGTCGCTTAATTCAATTAGTCCATAAAGCATCGATGTTTTATGTTCATTGGCTATTGGTTTTATGGGATTATGGTAAACTTCATCTCTTTTTGGTTTTACTTTTAGTAGCCCATTATGCAATGAACCTAACCAGAGGTTCTTATTTTTTGTAACGCAAATGGCATTAATGGCATCGAAAATCTGACCGTTTTTTTCGTTGATATAGGAGTAGTTTGTGAAGAATTCGGAACCCGTTTTATTGCTTAATACACTCACCCCATGCGATGTTCCGGCCCAAATGTTTCCTTCAACATCCTGCGAAACAGCGAAAACAGTATTGCTCGCTAAACTCTCTTTTTGTTTTATGTCGTTTGTATAATATTTATATGGTGATGTAAGTGATGTGTCGTTTTTGTTGAATTTTACAAGGCCGTTATCGGTGGTTCCAATCCAAAGATTGTATTTGTGGTCTTCGTATAGACACAACGTTTTGTTTGATTTCCCGAGTGGGGGGAATCGAATAAAACTGTCGGAATTGCTATCGTATTTTGCAATACCCGCACCATAAGTAGCAAACCATGTCTCACCCAAATGATCGATAAAAATATCTTTAATGTCGAAATTTCTAAGATTGCAGTTTTCGCGGGTATAACTTATTGTTTTGTTTTGTTTGTAATAATACTTAAAAAGGCCGTTTGTAGTGCCCACCCAAATAAAATCGCTATTGCTGTTTTCGATGGATTCAATTTTTAAAAGATCGAACGGTTGTCCTTTAATGTTCGTTATCTGGCGGTCGTATTTGTTTATTTTATTTAGCCCGATATGAGTACCCACCCAAATGCAGTCGGAGCCTTCGGCCAACGATGTGATGATATTGCTCGAAAGCGCAACATCGGATTTCAAAAATTTACGATACAACGAAAACTGATTTCCATCGTATTTAACCAAACCATTGTCGCAAGCCAACCACAAATATCCGTCTGTATCCTGAAGTATTCTGCGAATTGATGTTGTTGGCAACCCCTGAATGTGGTTTATGGGTTCAAAATCAATCTGAGTATTTCCATGACTGTTTAAGGTGCAAAATAGAATAGCAATTAAAAAAAATATTTGTGGTTTTATGTTATTAGTTTTCATGATTTTAAACTTTACACAAATGTATTAAAAATTACAGCCTGTTTATTATGAAATAGCATTGGGGCAACCATGTGAAATTGTAACATTAACATTATCAGTAATTAATAATATGAATCGGATTTATTTTGGGTTCATATTACAAGATTATGAATTTAAAATCGAAGGAATTAAAGTTGCAACGAAATACATTTGTGATGTAAACATTTTGATATTTTGGTTAATAACATAAAGACTCTTTTAATAATCTAATATTTTAATTCAATTAATTATGAACACAAAAACTACATTTAAAAGTCTCGTTGCAATTGCATTACTTGGTATTTCATTGAATTCATCGGCTCAGTTTGAGTCTTATGGATCCAATCTTGTGGTGAACGGTGGATTCGAAGATGCTACCACAGCCCCTTGGGTTAAAAATGTGAATACTGCACGGGAAACCGCAGCGGAGCGAGTGATTTTTGGTGCTGTTTGCATCAGGTTTACAGGCGTTACGGCATTCTCCAATATTTACCAATTTGTTAAAGTAGAACATGGCGCTCGTTACGAATTTGGTTTCACTGCGCGCATTCAGGATGCTGTTGGTCCAGCAGGTTCCCCATCGACGAATCGCTCTATTGGCATGTACCTGAAAGATAAAGTTGGAACAGAAGGTGTAACTTTAGCTTCTACCGCGGCAATCACAACCAGTACGAATACTACCGAAAAATTCGAGTACCTCAATGAGGCTAATTACGATTCGATAATGGTTACTGTTTCGAAAAATAATGGAATCGGATATGCCGACAGTATTTATGTCCGTAAGATGATTTTTACATCGGTTGTTAATAATAGTGCAATAAATCTAAAGCTTTATCCAAAATCGCAAAATACATTTACTATTGTTTCCGATAAGCCATTAAAAGGTGTTGAAATTTTTAGTATGAGTGGTGTTTGTATTGCAAGGAAAGAAGTTTCGGGTTTGCAAACCACATTGAGTATGACAGGTGAAAAGGCGGGCGTTTATATAGTGAGAGCAACTCTGGAGAATGGCTTCACGGGAGTAATGAAATATATGCTTAGGTAATTATTGTTTTGGATTTTTTTCGCAAAGGAGTTGTTATTCATTATCTTTGAATACAACTCCTTTTCAATAAATTTGCTATATGACTAATTTTCGCAATACCATTCTTCTCTCGCTTCTGTTCTGTTCGGGTTTAATCAATTCGCAGGGTTTGATCGACCCGCAAACGCCATCTGCCATTAAACCCATGAATGAATACTTAACAGGCGATTGGGTGCTGGATTTTAGCGACGAATTCAATGGTTTTATGGTAGATACAAGCAAATGGAACATCGACGAAAGTCCGAAATCGCGCACCTCTCGTCCCTCGATTGGTGTTGACAGCTGGTTTTGGCGGCCGCAAAATGTAGCAGTAAAAGATGGAAATCTGCTGCTAAAAGTAACCAAAGAGAGCAGTTCGAAAATGCACTGTGGTTCGGTAAACAGCAATCAAAAATACCTTACAACGTATGGTTATTTTGAGGTTAGAATCGAAATCGGGGATGCAAATAAAGGCACGCATACTGCATTTTGGTTGCAAGGGCCAAACATGTCGAATGTCGATGGCACAGCCAACGATGGTGCCGAAATTGATGTTTTCGAATCGGCATGGACCGGCGAATATACAAAGAGTGTTGTGCATATCGATGGGTATGGTTCCGACCATAAAGCTAGTACAAAACAATATTCAACCCCCGGAATTCATAGCGGTTTCCATGTTTGGGGCTTTTATTGGACAGATAAATTTATGAACATTTACTACGATGGTGTTTTAAAGGTTCAATATACCGACGACAAATGGATCGTGAAATCCCCCGAATATTTGTGGCTCTCGAATGGTGCAAGTTTTGGAGTGGAAGGCGATCAGTTTTTTGTAAATCAACCTCTTGGCTATCTTACCGAAACCCATGTCGATTACATTAGAGTATGGAAACCGAAATCTTTGGGCATTACATCCACACCGAAGGTTTATTTCGAAAAAAGGTCAAATTCCCTTTATTGTCAATCGGATAAAAACGTTCTAAAGGTTGAGGTTTTCGACATTTTAGGTCACAAAATTTCTGATTTTCTGAATCGGCATTTAGAACATAATCAAATTGAGTTTAACCATATTCCTCAAAATACCTATTTTGCTAAAGTAACCTTTCTTGATGGCAGTTTTACAACGCATAAATTCATTAAATAATATAATTTCAAATGATTAAGCCACAATATTTTCTTTTACTTCTGCTTTTTTTTAACGCAACACTTTTATCGGCACAACGGTATACATGGACCGGCAATGCCAATAATGGCGATTTCTTCGATGAGAATAACTGGCTCGACCCATCGACCAATTTACCTCCGCTTGCTTTGTCTATCGATGCAGGAAAGGAGATAAACGCCTCATTAATCGTTAAAAATAGCTCGACAGCAATAAATATCGATAGCCCATTATCGTTTGCAAGCGATAGTTTAATCCTCGAAAACTGCAATGTAAATGCAGTTTCGATTTCGGGAGGCGTGGTTGTTTTTAATCAGAACAGCTACCTCCAATTATCGAATGCAATACCTTTTAGCAATACCAAGATTATTTTCAACCATCCGTTAAGTTGGCTTAGAACTCCAAAAACTACTACTAACGAATTGAACACGAGTTTTATATCTTCTATTTTTTATAAAAGTGCTCCGGCGGTTTATAAGCAGAACATGCGTCTTGATAACTATTATTCGGTAGGCGCAGTTGTTCGTCCGCTCGACAACACTTCGACGCCTTTAACCATTTATTCTGAAGCTAATTTCGCGGGCGACCAAGTTGCAGTTTCGCTAAATACACCGCACAAAGGAAGCCTTATTCCGGGGGATATGGATAATTCAACCTCGTCGTTTAAATTAAAAAAGGGATACATGGCCACATTGGCAAATGAAGCGAATGGTACCGGCCTAAGTAAAGTGTATATTGCATCGGAAAAAGACCTCGAAATAGCTGAACTCCCTGTAGGACTTGATAATGCAATTTCTTTTATTCGGGTTATACCTTGGAATTGGGTATGCAAAAAGGGTACAGGAGGCAACATAACTGCCGTCGACCCTTCGTGGTATTATGTTTGGGGTGGCAATGGTACTTCCGATATTAACCGCGATTATGCGCCTATGGCTTGGGGGGCAAGTGGTGCAAACGACGATGGCGATATTAATAATTATCTTGGAAAATACGGAGCAACCCATGTTATGGGCTTTAACGAAGCCGATAACTGTAACGACCAGTCGGGACAATATAACAATTTGTGCGATCCTGCAACTGCCGTAGGATATTACAAAAACTTGATGAAGACCGGTTTGAGATTACTTGGTCCATCGGGGCGAGAAAATGCTTGGAAAAACTGGCTTCCCGATTTCTACGATATTGCACGAAGAGAAAATGTACGCATCGATGCAATAGGTGTGCATTGGTACGATTGGGGCAGTACGCCTGACAAATCACCCAACGAAGATCCTGTAAAAATCTTCAATCGCTTTAAAAACTATTTGACCAATGTTTACAACATGTATAAAATGCCGATTTGGATCACCGAGTTCAATGCCAATCCAAATCGTACTGGCGCAGTAAACAAAGGTTTTATGGAATTGGCATTGCCCTACTTAGAGTCGCTCGATTATGTAGAGCGTTATGCATGGTTTCAACCAAATTCCAATGTGGCCGACTATTTAAATACCGATGGAACATTGACCGAAGTGGGCACATTTTACAAAAACCTGGTTTCAACAAAAACAATCGCCGATAGCACAGTAATTGTAAACAACAATCTCGACTATAAAATGGCTTTCCAAAATCCATTTATATATGAATACGAGTGCGAGTTGCTTAGTTACACTACCAACTCAGGTTATGCAATGGATGTTCTTTCGAATACCAAGGCAAGTTTAGCTCAGCATGTTCAATTTCAGAATAAGGCTATAGACAAAGAGATTGTTTTTAAGTTGCCTATTGCCATCTCGGGCGAACAATCAATTTCTATTCAGTACCTTACATATACCACATTTGGGATATTCGACTGCTATATCGAAAAAACGGTAGGAAATTGGTCGAAAATTGGTTCGAATATAAATATGTTTAATTCCGGGGGCGGTCCGCAAATTTTTAATCTCGATCCGCTGTTGCTTGAACCGGGTTCCTACAACATTAAATTTGTATGTATCGGTAAGAGTGCCACCTCAACAAATTATGTGGGTTCGTTCGATAAGTTTATCGTAAATACAAAAAAAGTAACCTCGAACAATAGCACGGCTCAGTTGCAAAACACTATTTCATTACGCCCCAATCCGGTAAGCGACATACTTTATATTGACGGCTATCAGTCCAATACGCAAATCGCAATCTATAATTCGTTAGGAAGCGAAATTCAACGAACTGTAAATACCGATAGAATGGAAGTCGCTAATCTACAGCCTGGGATCTATTTTCTTAAAACCGATCGACAAACATTGAAGTTTGTGAAAAGATAGACAATCACGTCTTATTTGTAATTTGTAACCTAAATATGGCTTGGTTTTGAAATTAAACCTAAGCCATATTTTTTTGCTTTCTATCCTTTAGTGGAGCCAAATATCGTGTGTTTATTCGATATTTTTCATTATTAGCATGTGTAAATTATCTACTCTTCTGCTCCTACAAATATTTCGGTGCTCTGCACCTCGGGGTGGACAATTTTTAGGGGCAGAGCCCCGCAACATTTGTAGAATGTTGCCGGTAAAATTCTTGGAGTCTCGAAAATATGAAGCAATATAAGACTATACGAAGATTAAAACATCTAAAGTGTTGATATATTTTACTATAGCAAATTTACAGTTCAGTATTTTGGTTCCAATTTACAAGATTCTGAACCTAAATTCCAAGAGCTTAAAGCTATTCAGAAATATATTTGTAACGTAAGAAAAACTATATCAAAGAATATTAATTTCAATATTATGCAAAAGAAATCGCTACTACTATTTCTTTATCTGTTAACTCACTTTACTGTTTTTTCGCAGGGGAACTCAATTTCCGGCGAAGTAAAGGATCAAAACGGTTATCCCTTGTTCGGAGTTAACGTAACGGTTAAGCCCGTGTTTAGCGGCACCATGACCGATGTGAACGGAAAGTTTAATTTAACCGGAATTAAAGAGACCGACTTAATTGAGTTCAGTTATGTGGGTTACGAAAAACAGACCGTGAAGGTAGGTGCCAAACGGAAATTCTCGATTGTATTAGTCGAATCGGCAACCGGGTTAGATGAGGTACAGATTATTGCCTATGGCAAACAGTCGAAGCTTTCGATAACCGGTTCATTGTCGTCGATTAACAACGAGACTCTGCTAAAATCGCCTACAGCAAGTATTTCCAACTCGTTGGCTGGTACAATGACCGGCGTCTCCGCCGTTCAATCTTCCGGACAACCTGGTAAGGATGCGGCTAAAATATATATTCGCGGAGCAGGTGGTTTAGATGATGCCGGATCGTCGCCATTAATCTTAGTGGATGGGGTAGAGCGCCCTTTTGAGCAAATCGACCCCAACGAGATCGACAACATTACGGTACTTAAAGATGCATCGGCAACAGCTGTTTTTGGTGTAAGGGGTGCAAATGGTGTGGTTTTGGTCACTACTAAACGGGGTGTCTCAGGCAAAAAGATAGTTTCGGTAAGCTCCTCCTACGAAATTCAAATGCCTACACGCGAGCTTAAAATGGCCGACAGTTACACCACCGCAAGTCTCTATAACGAAAAAATTGATAACGATGGTGGTGGTAAAGCTAAATTCAGCGATTACATTCTCAACGCGTTTAAAAACAATACCGATCCGCTTATCTATCCAAACGTAAATCCAAGAGATTATATTTTCAGGGACTTCTACTCGCAAACAAAACACAACATATCTATTTCGGGGGGAACCGAAAAAGTGCGTTTTTTCACTTCGATGGGTTACATGTTTCAGGATGGATTATTAAAGAAATTTGAGTCGCTCAATTACGACAATAATTTTTCACTAAACCGTTTCAACTATCGTACCAACCTTGATATAGCAGTAACCAAGACAACTGATTTTAGTATTAATTTAGGAGGAAAAGTTCTGGCGACTCACGAACCCATTGCTCACGACGACGGTCTTTGGCGGCAGGTTATTTGGTCGCAACCATTTGCAACTCCCGGAATTATTGATGGTAAATTTGTTATAAATGATGCCACAACCTACTATCCGGTGGCCCTTAAAAATGGCTTGGATGCTTTTTATGGAAAAGGTGAATCGATGGGAACCCGTAACGATCTTAATCTTGACATGATTATAAAACAAAAACTCGACTTCGTTACCAAAGGGCTTAATGCATCCGTAAAAGCTTCGTATAACACATATAACACATTTACAAAAAAACGTAAAAGTAGTGTTGAGCGATACACCCCATTTTATCAATCATCATTAAATAACGCATCGCTCAATATCGCCGATCCATCGTTCGATAAAACCATCGTATACCGTATAAATGGTTCAGATAGTGATTTTTCGTTCGAAGAGAGTTCTTCCAAAGATCGCGATTGGTATATGGAAGGTCGCTTAGATTACGATAGAACTTTTAATCAGAAACATAATGTTACTGCACTTTTCCTTTACAATCAGAGCAAAATATACTATCCCGCAATATCCTCCTATATACCTCATGGTTACGTCGGATTGGTAGGAAGGGTAAGTTATAACTATGCGAAAAAATATCTTCTCGATATTAATGCCGGCTACAATGGTTCAGAAAATTTTGCTCCGGGTATCACTCGTTATGGCTTTTTCCCCTCTGGTTCTATTGGTTGGGTAATTTCGAACGAAGCCTTTATGAAATCGCAAAACATTGTTAGCTTCTTGAAATTAAGAGCCTCGTATGGGATTGTTGGGAACGACTGGATGTCCGGTAGGCGATTTTTATATATGCCCGACACTTACGGGCTTGGAAGTGCAGGATATAATTTTGGCGTGAATTCGAACGCAAAATTACCCGCAGGATCCGAAAGTTCTAAAGGAAATCCCGGAGTAACCTGGGAAACTGCTGCTAAACAAAACTATGGTGTCGATTTGAAACTTTTCGACAATCGCTTATCTATGAGCGGTGATCTGTTTCATGAATTGCGTTCGCAAATTCTGATCCAACCCAATACCCCTCCTGATATTCTCGCCATGAAATTGCCGGTTTTGAATTTGGGCGAAGTTGAAAACAAGGGGTATGAGCTCGAAATTAAATGGCAAGAGAAGATTGATAAGTTCAACTACTGGGTCTCGGCAAATGTTTCGTATGCCAAAAACAAAATTATCTATAAAGATGAGGTCGTGCCAAGTTTCCCATACATGGCTGAAACCGGTCGTTCTACAGGTCTAAATTATGGTTATGAATTCGAAAGGTTTTATCAGGCTTCCGATTTTGATGATCCCGCAATTGGAAAACTTAAATCAGATGTTGCGATTCCTTCGTTAGGAACACCACGCCCAGGCGATTTAAAATATGTTGATAAAAACAACGATGGGAAGATCGATACAAACGATCAAAGCTATTTCGGATATGCCAAAAGACCTGAATATACTTTTGGCTTAAACGCAGGACTTTCATACAAAGGGTTTTCGTTTTCGATGCAATGGACGGGTGCTACCAATGTGAGTACCTTGTTGGCTACCGACTATAGAATACCATTCTCAAACAATGGAGGCCGAGCTTTAATGCAGTATATGGCCGACGAGCGCTGGACACCAGAGACTGCCGAAACTGCTACATTTCCCCGATTCTCGGACCTTAGCCGAACGATAAATAGCGCTAATTCCAGTTTCTGGATTAGAGATGCATCTTATTTGCGATTGAAAACTGCTCAATTAAGTTACAATTTTGGCACTGTTCGATTACTACGAAAAATGAGTATCAAGGATTTAACGGCCAATCTGAGTGGTTCCAATATTTTCACATTCGATAATCTGAAAATTGTGGATCCCGAATCCATTGCAACAGGTGGGAATAGTGATATGTATCCAATTTCCAGAATTTTTAGTATTGGTGTTAAAATGAATTTTTAATTATTAGAGAATCAATAGCAATGAAAAATACAATATACGGCATATTAATTGTCATCACAGCGGCACTTTTTACTTCGTGCGAAGATGTAAGATTTGGCGATAATTTTCTGGAACAGCAGCCTGAAAGTTTTGGAGTAACGCTCGATACTGTTTTTAATAATCGGTTTAATGCAATGCAGGTGCTAACAAAGGCCTACACTACATTGCCTTACGCAATTCCCACGGGTACAAGTATTAAATTGGGAGGCGATCTTTTAGATGCTTTAACCGACTTAAGTTATTCTGTAGTTTCTTATGGTGGAGCCCAACGACTATACTATACCGGGTCTTATAGTGCCGGAACTGAAGGCGCCAATTCTAAATACCTATTTACCGACGGATCTGCTTGGACGGGAATTCGATTTGCTTGGATTTTTATCGAAAACGTAGATCGTGTACCCGATATGTCGGCAGCCGAAAAGGCAAGAGCCGCAGCCGAGGCAAAAGTGATTATTGCCACTCACTACGCTGATATGGTTCGCCATTTTGGCGGGGTACCTTTACTTGATCATGCAATAAGTGTAAATGAAGAATTTGTATTCCCGCGCCAAACAATTGAGAAAACCGTCGATTTTATTGCAAAACTTATCGACGAGGCTGCGCCGGCGTTGGAGTGGAAAGAATCGGACGAAAACGATAATGGACGCATGACAAAAGCCTATGCTTTAGGGTTGAAACTTCGCGTTTTACTCTTTGCTGCAAGTCCGCTGTTTAATAGCGACCAACCCTATTTTGCCGGCGATGCAAGTACTAAAAAACTAACATGGTATGGCAATTACGATGCCAATCGCTGGAAATTGGCTGAGGCAGCAGGTAAAGCATTCATGGATGAACTCGTTGCAAATGGAAGGTACGATTTAGTAAAATCGAACACAGCAAGCGAAACCGCCTATCGCGAAGCATTTCGTAAAGCATACTTCGAGCGCGATAACGGCGAAGTGTTGCTTTCGACTCGCTTGAATTTTAAAAACAATTTTGCAGGTCGCTTTTGCGGTGGTTCCGACAATTTTGCCTCAGGGCAAACGCCTACGTTGAATTTTGTAAATTTATTTCCAAAAGCCGATGGAACCGATTTTCCTGTCGATTTCGACTGGGCCAATGCACCGGTCGATCCCTTCGCAAACCGCGATCCCCGTTTTTACGAAACCATATTAACAAATGGTCGTGCCTACAAGGGGCGTTTGAGTCAACTATATGTAACTGGCTTAGATCGAAACGATGCGGCAAAAGATGGCACTGGCCTTTTGCTCTATAAATTTTCTCAGGATTACACTTCTGCAACATCGTTAGGTGCGGTTGATTCATGGCCATATTTGCGATTGGCCGAAGTATTCCTGAGCTATGCCGAAGCGATAAACGAAGCCAACGGTGCGCCGAATAGTGTTGCTTACGATATGGTTAATCGGGTAAGAAACAGGGTAGGGCTCTCCGATTTGCCTGCCGGCTTAAATCAGCAACAATTCAGGGAGGCAGTACTGCGCGAACGGGCTTGCGAGTTTGGATACGAAGAGGTTCGCTGGTACGATATTGTTCGTTGGAAAATAGAATCGGCATTTACAAACCCCATTCAAGGCGTTAATATGTTCGCTGATGTCACAAAACCTACAGGTTACAGATATGAACTGTTCACCTTAAAAGCCCGAGCTTGGAAGGATAACTGGAGTGCAAAGTGGTATCTGAGCGCCTTCCCTTCCGAGGAAGTAGATAAAAAATATGGGATAACTCAAAATCCTGGTTGGTAAATAATTAAGAACCAGAAAACAGAATAGCAATGAACAGACTATATATTTCGCTTATCACAAGTTTTGCTGTATTAGTTGTTACAGCTCAGAATAAGAATCTAAAAAGTCAGTCCGATTCTACCAATCATAGTTCGGGATTGAAAATCGAGAGCTCGCTTTTACAACACCATTCGCAGGTAAATGTAGGCGACGCATTATACGGAATACTTCCGGGGTTAAACGTGATGCAAGGCACAAACGGTACAAACATTTTCGACGATGCGCCAAAGTTTAACATCAGAGGATTAAGCACCTTAGGGAATTCGAATCCTCTAATTATTATCGATGGGATTGAACGCGACATTAACAATTTGTCGTTGCACGAAATCGGTTCTGTATCGGTATTGACCAATGCCGTTGCCTCCGCAATGTATGGTGTTCGGGGAGCAAATGGTGTAATTCAAATAACAACCAAACGTGGTAAAACCGGTACGAATGCAAGTGTAAACTATAGCTATGGTTTAACAACACCTTACCGCATGCCTAAGTTTGCCGATGCGGCAACCTATGCCTCTGCTGTAAACGAAGCACTGGCAAACGATGGCATTCTAACGCCACGCTACACAGCGCAGGAAATTGATTATTTTAAATCGGGCGAACATGCAGAACTTTACCCTAATGTCGATTGGCAGAAGGAGTTATACGAATCGAACGGTACGGTGCATCAGGTCGATGCCGAATTCGACGGCGGTAAAAACGATTTCAGGTATTATACCGCGTTTACTTATTCGAACCAGCTGAGTATGTTTGCACCCCAGGATATTGGCGAAGTTTATAACGCCCGACCCGATAAGTTGCATTTGAATATCCGTACAAATCTCGATTTTAAACTGGGGTCAACTACCGACTTATCAATCAATTTGTTGGGGCGTATTCAGAGCCAAACCCGTCCCGCCTCAACTTTAAAGGATCTTATTGCTTCTATGTATAACACACCTGCCGCGGCATTCCCGGTTCGTGTTAATACCGGCGCTTGGGGTGGTACCAACCTTTATACCAGTAATCCCTTAGCCGAGCTTTCGGACAAAGGGTTTTCCAGGGTTAACCGCGTTAACATGTTGGCTGATATGAAAATTGTTCAGGATCTCTCTTTTTTAACTAAAGGGCTATATGCCGAGTTTGCCGTTGCTTACGATAATATGGCCAACCATCTCGACACCCGATCAAAAAATTACGCCTATAAAATGGCCACGGGTACGCCA
The DNA here is from genome assembly GCA_003249935.1 of Bacteroidota bacterium. Classification (GTDB taxonomy): domain Bacteria; phylum Bacteroidota; class Bacteroidia; order Bacteroidales; family UBA5342; genus SZUA-561. Next base: position 13,722 of record QKHT01000118.1, on the reverse strand, counting down.
GGTAACGTTAGCTATCAATCATTTGGCAAAACTACGGAGTTAGCTTTCAAAACAGAGTTAAATAGTCTGGAGATGTCCTCAACGGTATCCGCTATTACGGGATATAAATTTGAAACAGGTGATCATGCCTTTGATGCCAAAATTAAATACGAGCAACAGTCGCAGGTTCAGGATGGACGTAATAACACAACTAAGCGTCAATCTATAATGGGAATTGTTTCGTATAACTTTAATAATAAGTATGTTGCCGATGGTATTTTAAACTATTCAGGCTCGGCCGTTATGCCCGAAGGCGACTATTTCAATCTTTATCCGGCCATTTCGGCAGGATGGATTGTTTCAAACGAATCGTTTTTCAAATCCTCTGCAATCAATTATTTAAAGATTAATACTTCGGTTGGCCTATCGGGTTCCGATCTTTTTGGTCACGACCTCGAAAAGCAGTTTTTCCTATCGGGCGACGACTATTATTTCCAAAGCAACAACCAGAAATTCACAGGTTGGCGCGAAGGGGCTCTTGGTGTTGTAGGTCTGAAAATGGAGCAAGCACTAAAAGCCGATTTGGGCGTAGAGGCAACAATCTTTAATTCGCTAAATATTTCAGCATCTTACTTTTACGAGAATCGTTCAAATATATTGGTGTCAGGTAGTAGTGTGATTTCGGGGGTTTTAGGTATTGATGTGCCTAAGCTAAGCATGGGCGAGGTTAAAAATCAGGGTGTTGAATTTGTAGTGGATTGGCAAAAGAAAGTAAACGAATTTACGCTCGGTCTGTCGGGAAATTTCACTTATGCCAAAAACAAAATCATCAATATGAACGAAGCGTTTCAACCCGAGTCGTATCTCTACAAAACCGGTAACAGTTTAAATCAATTCTACGGACTAAAATCCGATGGCTTTTTCGAAAGCGTTGCACAAATAAACGACCCGAACACACCAAAACAGTTGTTTGGCGAGGTTAAACCCGGTGATATAAAGTATGTCGATCAAAATAATGATAACGTAATCAACGAATACGATATTGTACGCTTGGGGTACTCGGATCTGCCCGAAATATATTATGGTTTTAATGTAAATGTAGCGTATAAAAATTTCGGAATTTCTGCTCAATTTCAGGGAGTTGCTAACCGAACCGTTTATCTCAACGAATCGAGTCTCTTTTTCCCGCTTCGAAACAATACCAATATTTCAACATGGTATCTCGATGAGAATGTGCGTTGGACACCTGAAACGGCTGCAACAGCCAATTTACCTCGTTTAACAACCCAAGACAATAAAAACAATTTCAGGGCCAATGATATTTGGCAAAGGGATGGCTCGTTTTTAAAATTGAGAAATTTAGATCTCTATTATAACCTTCCCGGAAAGATTTTGAAGTTAACAGAGGCTCGTATATATTTAAGAGGGTCTAACTTGTTCTCGCTCGATAACATCAAATATGCCGATCCGGAGATGATATCTGCCAACTACCCTTTTATGAGTACCTATTCGATGGGTGTAAACATTAAATTCTAATATCGTATGAACACAATGAAAATCGCAATAAAAATAGAAAAGGGACGCAACTATATGAATGCCCTTACAATAAAAGAGATGGGAAAAACCAATAGAACGAGAATATTGAAAAATTTCAAAGTAAGTTTACTGCTGCTTATTGCAGTAACACCTGCATGCAATTATCTCGACTTCGATGAGTCTATTGGATACTCACAACACGATCAAATGTACGAGACATTTACCCGCGCCGAAGCCATGCTTACACAAGCCTATACCTATCTCGATAACGATTTTGGATCTATCGATGGAGGCATGCGCGAATGCGCAACCGATGATGGGTACTATGTTTGGAGCAATTCATCTGTGCGTAATTTCACAAATGGTAGCTGGAGTGCAATAAAACTGGTGGATGCTAAATGGGATAATCTTTACACCGGCATTCGGGTTACTAATCAGTTTGTTGAACACATAAATAAAGCAGATTTTTCGCGTTTCGAATGGAATACGGATTATAAAACATGGATAGACAAATCGCAATACTGGAGTTATGAAGCTCGCTTCTTGCGTGCCTATTACCATTTCGAATTGGCGAAGCGGTACGGCGATATTCCATTGGTGACCAAGATTTACGATATAAATAATGTAAACAATATTACAAAAATGCCATTCCAACAGGTAATTAAATTTATTGCTGCTGAATGCGATACTTTAGCTCAAAAATTACCGGTTTCGTACAGTAAAGTAAGCAGTTTGCAATATGGTCGCATTACTAAAGGTGCTGCTATGGCGCTGAAATCGCGCGCGCTGCTCTATGCTGCCAGTCCGCTGCACAATAGCACAAACGATATTCAGAAATGGAAAGATGCCGCTTTGGCCGCGAAGAATTTAATGGATTCAGCCTTTTACTCGCTCGAAGCTATTACTGTGAGCAGTGTTAATAATCTCGGCTCTAAGGAGTTAATTCTGGAACAACGCAACGGAACAACAAATAATTTCGAAAAACTCAATTATCCTGCCGGTTTCGATGGGGGAAATACAGGTACTTGTCCGACGCAAAACTTGGTTGATGCTTTTCAAACCATTAACGGTTACGATGTAAGCTTAACCTCGTCGGGTTGGGTTAGCAGCGATCCTGCTTTTGATGCTTCGAAGCCATACGATAAACGCGATCCGCGCTTCTACAAAACGGTTACCTACGATGGTTCAAAGTGGAAAAACCAGACAATCGAAGTGTTCGAAGGTGGTAAAAATGGATATCCGCTAAATGGTGCAACACCCACGGGTTACTACTTACGCAAATACCTTATCGAATCGGTAAACTTAGCACCTACTGCATCAACGCAGTACCATTATTGGGTGTTGTTCAGATATTCGGAAATATTATTGAATTACGCCGAAGCAATGAACGAAGCTTTTGGTTCGGAATATTCTGATGCAACATACAAAATTTCTGCTCGTGCAGCACTAAATCTCATTCGCTCAAGAGCAACAATGCCCATTGTCTCTACTGCAAAACCAGTAGAAGAGTTTCGCTCAATTATTCAGCGCGAACGTCGGGTTGAGTTTGCTTTCGAGGGTCATCGTTTTTGGGATATACGGCGGTGGAAGATTGGTACAGATACCCAATCGGCAATCAAAGGGGTATCAATAAAAAGTGATGGTGCATCAAAAACCTATAGTTTAACAGAGATCGAAAATAGAGTGTGGCACGAGAAAATGAATTTGTATCCAATTCCTCAATCCGAATTGTATATTAATCCGAGTCTGAATCCACAAAACTTTGGATGGTAATGTTAGGCAGGGGTGATGTTCTGAACTTAATTCATTAAGAGGATTTAGAAAGATACCGATAATAATGTTTATAAATGGTTTCCTCGTTAATGGTTAATGAATTGGATTTAAAATATTTAAACTAACAGGAATGGTGAAAAGTTTAATTTTAAGCAGTTGTGTGTTTACGTTTTTGTCGTGTACCACTTCTGCCGAAACAGAAAAAAAACCAAATATTCTCATAATTCTGCTTGATGATGCCGGATATAACGATTTTGGCTTCATGGGTTCGACCGATATAAAAACGCCCCACATTGATAAATTGGCTTCTGAAGGTGTGATTTTTACCGATGGGCATGTAAGCGCTACTGTTTGCGGCCCTTCGCGTGCCGGATTGTTAACCGGAAGATACCAGCAACGCAGCGGTTACGAATGCAATCCCGAGAACGATTCTCTTGGGTTAAGCCTCGATGATAAAACAATGGCCGATTACTTTAAAGCAAATGGCTATCATACCTATTCTATTGGGAAATGGCATCTGGGCGGTTTACCACCGTATCATCCAAATAAAAGAGGGTTCGACGATTTTTATGGCTTCCTAAGCGGTAGCAGGTCATACTTTTACGACAAAAAAATGGATAACGATTCCGTTAAAATGCTCCAGCATAATGGCAGTAAAGTGGTATTTAATAACTACTTGACTTATGAATTGGGCCGGGCGGCTTCGGAATTTGTGAAAGCCAAAAGCGAAAAGCCATTTATGATGTATCTCGCATTTAATGCAGTTCACACCCCTTTGGGGGCCACAAAAGAAGATTTGAATCGATTTAAAGGGCATCCGCGCCAAATGCTCGCCGCAATGACTTACGCCCTCGATATGGCTATTGGAAATGTAATTGATGCACTGAAAGAGTCTGGTAAATTCGATAATACAATCATCTATTTTCTAAGCGACAATGGAGGGGCGCATAACAATTTCTCGTCCAATAGTCCGCTCAAGGGGTTTAAGGGAAATAAATTTGAAGGGGGGCAAAGAGTGCCGTTTTTTATGGTTTACCCCGGACATGTAAAGCCAAATTCGCGATATGATGGGATGATTTCATCGCTCGATATTATGGCAACATCGATGGCTGCTGCAAAAATCGACACGGAAACCCTCGAAAAACCGATCGATGGTGTGAATATTCTTCCATATATAAAAGGCGAAATAACAGGACAACCTCATAAAATTCTTTTCTGGAGAAAACAAGATATGGCAGCTGTTCGTGAGGGCGATTTTAAACTTATCAGAGTTAAAGATGTGGGCATAAGGCTATACAACTTAAAAGAGGATTTGCAGGAAACAAAAGATTTGTCCGAGCAATATCCCTACTTGGTAGAAGAGCTTACATCGGCTTTAGAAAAGTGGGAAACCGAATTGGTGAATCCTTTAAAATGGGACGAAGGAATATGGAATGAAGTTACACGCGAGATTCATCGTAACTTAATGAATAACGAACCGGTTAAATGTTTTACTCCCGCAGATTTAAAGAAAAACAAACAGCTTAAAGTTCAAAAAAATAATTAGATGAAAACAATTTTCAATACACTCATACTTGCTCTGTTATCGCTGTCATTCTTAGGCGGTAAAGAAAAAAGCATCTGTATAAAACCGGGCGAAATATGGCCCGATAACAAAGGTGTGCACATCAATGCACATGGCGGCGGAATTCTTGAATTAAATGGAACATATTATTGGTATGGCGAACATAAAATTGAAGGCGATGCCGGAAATACCGCACAAGTTGGGGTGCATTGTTACACTTCAAAAGATTTAATCAACTGGAAGGACAAAGGCATTGCACTTGCTGTCGATAACGATAGTACATCGTTATTGGTAAAAGGTTGTATCATTGAGCGTCCAAAGGTGATTTACAATAAAAAAACAAAGAAATTTGTAATGTGGTTCCATCACGAACTTAAAGGAAAGGGATACGATGCCGCTTTAACCGGATTGGCAATTTCGGATAAGCCCACAGGCCCATTCAAATACATTAAAAGTCTGAATCCCAATAAGGGAAATTGGCCTCTCAATTTTTCTGAAGAGTTTAAAACGGACACTGCAACAATGACGAATATTAAACCAAAGTCAGAACAAGGCAAAACGATTATAGAACGAGGATATTATGTTCGCAGAGACTTTAACAAAGGTCAAATGGCGCGCGATATGACCCTTTTGGTGGATGATGATGGAAAAGCTTATCACATCCATTCGTCGGAATCGAACCAAACGCTACATTTTGCTGAATTAACCGATGATTATACCGATTTTACCGGACGCTACACACGTGTTCTTCCGGGCGAATCGAACGAAGCTCCTGCAATTCTTAAGCACAAAGGCAAATATTATTTGTTTACTTCAGGTTGCACTGGCTGGGATCCCAATCCGGGACGTTTAGCGGTGGCCGATAATATCATGGGGCCATATACTTCGCTCGCGAACCCTACCAGAGGAACCGAAAAGCAAATGAAAACAACATTTCAATCACAGAGTACCTACATCATAAAGGTGAATGGCAAAAAAGATGCTTACATTTTTATGGCCGATCGCTGGATTCCTAAAAACGCCATAGACGGTCGTTATATTTGGCTGCCCATAAAGTTCGACAACAACGATATTCCATATTTGGAGTGGATGGACGAATGGGATTTTTCGGTGTTTAAGTAGATGTGAGAGAAGAAGTCGTCAGTCGTCAGTCGTCAGAAAAGGGTACTAAGTACAGAGTACAGAGTATTGAGATAAGAGAAGAAGAAATTCGGAAATTCAGAAATTTAGAATTTTAGAAATCCGGTCTTCGATTTCCTGTTTCCGGTCTTCGGTTTCCGGTCTCCGTTCTAAATCTTTGCGTTCTTTGCGGTTAATTTTAGAGAAAAAGAAATTTATGCCAAAGGCATCCCTTCGGGAGAATTTTAGAAATCCGGTCTTCGGTCACCGGTCTTCGGTCACCGGTCTCCTGTCTTCGGTCTCCGTTTTCCGTTTGAAATAATATATTTAAAACCAACAAATTACAAAAATGAATATAAAATATTTATCACTAACTGCGTCGGTTGCCCTATTGGCTTTTAACGCTTATGCTAAAAAACAACCCAACGTTATTTTCATTTATGGCGACGATGTTGGTCTGGGCGATGTGGGCGTGTACGGTGCGAAAATGATACCAACACCAAACATCGACAAGTTGGCAAGTCAGGGGCTTGTTTTTACCGACGGCCACTGTTCTGCGGCTACTTGCACGCCATCCCGTTACTCCTTATTAACCGGGATTCATGGGTTCAGAGACAATATTAGCATTTTACCACCCAATGCTCCGTTAACTATTTCAACCGAAATACTTACCTTGCCTAAACTCTTTAAAAAAGCGAACTACACCACCGCTGTAATCGGGAAATGGCATTTAGGCATTGGCGAAAAAGGCAAACCCGTTGATTGGAATGGTGATGTAAAACCCGGTCCCATGGAAATAGGATTCGACTATTCGTTTTTGTTGCCATCGACCAACGACCGAGTGCCGTGTGTCTACTTAGATGGACACAAGGTAGTGAACGCCGACCCAGCCGACCCTATTTATGTTGGTCAGAAAAACGAGGAGGTAGGCGATAAAAGCAATACAGTTTACCCCGATGGAAAAACCAATACCGAAGCCATGACCTTCTATAAAAGTACACATGGTCATAACAACAGTGTAATCAATGGCGTTGGACGAATTGGCTACATGTCGGGTGGTAAAACAGCTTTGTGGAACGACGAAACTATGGCCGATGTTTTTGTGGAAAAAGCAAGAGAATACATCGGTAACAACAAAAATAAACCATTTTTCCTCTATTTTGCTTCTCAGGATATACATGTTCCAAGGATGCCGCATCCACGTTTTCGCGGTAAATCAGAACTTGGATACAGAGGCGATGCTATGGTTCAGTTCGACTGGACAACCGGTGAGATTATGAAAATTCTGGAGGAAAACGGTCTTACCGAAAATACCATTATTATACTTTCGAGCGATAACGGACCTGTTTACGACGACGGTTATGAAGATGGAACAATGGTTAAAGAATCGAGCGGGGAGTCGGACAGAGGACACGATGGTTCAGGTATATATCGCGGTGGAAAATACCAGATTTACGAAGGCGGAACGCGGGTACCATTCATTATCCGCTGGCCAAAGATGATTAAGCCGGGTAAATCTGACGCATTGGTTAACCAAATAGATTTTATTGCCTCCTTCGCCGATTATTTAAATATTGAATTAGCAGAAGAAGATGCCTACGACAGTAGAAATGTATGGAACTCTCTTATAGGAGAGAATTCTAAAGGATTAGATTTTATGCTGGAAGAGGCCACAGGGAATCGCAAAGCAATTCGTGTTGGAAGCTGGAAATACATTACAGGCAACAAGAATACTGAACCGGAACTATTTAATCTTGAAACGGATCCGCAAGAGGCTGTGAACATAATTGTAGAAAAACCTGAAAAAGCTGAGAGCATGAAACAACAGCTACAATCCCTAATCAAACAAGGTAGGGTGCGAAAGTAAAAATTACATATCTTAGATAGTAAAGCGTTAATCCGAAATAATTCAGGATTACATGCTGCTGTAATTGTACTAAGAGTTGTTAAACGAAGTCGATTTATAAGTAACCATTAGTACTGATAGCGTGAATCTCACACATTAAGTTCAATAAAAGGATAATCAGGATGATTTTAAAAAGTAAATATTTGTTTGTAATATTTTTGGGTATACTTACGCTGACGGGAAAGATAAATGCTCAAAACGACTGGGAAAACGAACAGGTAACCCAAATAAATAAGGAAGCACCCACCTCAACAATGTATTTTGATGATAAAGCGCATAATGTTGAATTATTAAACGGTGAATGGAGCTTCAACTGGTACGCCAATCCGAGCGATGTTCCGGAGTATTCTGAAATACAATTTGCGAACAAAATTCAGGTGCCCGGTGCATGGCAAATGCAGGGTTTCGGGATACCCATTTATAGAAACACAAAATACCCTTTCGACGTCAATCCGCCTTATGTAAAAGGGGTGTATGGTAATCCTGTTGGAATTTACGAGCGGACTTTCATAGTGAACAATATCGAAGATAAGATTACCTATTTGCGTTTCGAAAGTGTTTCATCGGCTTTTTACTTGTGGGTGAACGATCAAAAAGTTGGTTACAGCCAGGATAGTTGGTCGCCCGCCGAATTCAATATTACCAAATATTTGCAGGAAGGCGAAAACACCGTTCGCCTGCAGGTTTTCCGTTGGTCCGATGGAAGCTATCTCGAAGATCAGGATGGTTGGCGTATGTCTGGAATCTTTCGCGATGTTTTTCTGATTTCAAAACCAAAGGTGCACATTCGCGATTATTTTGTCACCACACCGCTAAAAGGGACTAATAATGCGGAGTTTGACCTAAAGGTTGACCTTCTAAATGCAAAAAACGCTAAACTTAAAAAGCACAAATGGGGCTATACACTTACCGATTTAGAGGGCAAAATAGTGGCCGAGGCCGAAATGAATTTTTGTCAGAAGGATTTATCGGATGACTGGGACATAAAAATAAAGGAAGACATTGAAAATGTAAAGCTTTGGTCGAATGAGAAACCGAATCTCTACAAGCTACATTTCTATTTGAAGAACAAGAATGAAATTACCGATGAGTTTTATGCAAATGTTGGCTTTCGCGAAATAAAAATCTCTGACAAAAAAGAACTGTTGCTTAACGGCAAACCCATAATTTTAAAAGGCGTAAACGTTGTTGAACACGACCCGATTTATGGGAAACACATTCCGCGCACACAAATAGAGAAAAAAGTTAAGTTACTAAAGCAAAACAATATTAATACAGTGCGAACCGCACATTATCCTGCTGATCCCTATTTTTACAAACTATGCGACGAATACGGCATTTTAGTAGTAGACGAAGCCAATGTGGAGTCGCACGGAATGGGCTATGCCGAAAACAGCCTCGCAAAAAAAGAAAACTGGCAAAAAGCACATGTCGAGCGCATGGAAGCCATGGTGCAGCGCGATAAAAACCATCCATGTGTAATCATGTGGTCTTTCGGTAACGAGGCAGGAAACGGCGAAAACATGTCGGCTATGAACAAGTGCACTAAAGAAATTGATAGCACACGTCCAACTCATTATCATTTCAGCGACGAACCCACCGATTTCGATGTCTATGGTGGTGGAATATGGAAGTATGGTGGCAAGGATTTTTTTGGCCGGTACCAAACGGTTGACGATATGATTTATCTTGGCGAGAGTGGTTTAGACAAGCCTTATTTACTGACCGAATACGCACATGCCATGGGAAATGCGGTTGGCAATTTGCAGGAGTATGTGGATGCCTTTGAAAAATATCCGGCACTTATCGGAGGTTGTATATGGGATTGGTCGGACCAAGGGATTACCAAACATTTAAAAACCGGCGATTTTGGCTCTAAAATTAAAGACGTAGACAAAGCCAACGCGGAATGCTTAAAGCCTTCGGGCGAATACTTTTGGGCTTACGGTGGCGATTTTGGCGACGGTCCCAATAATGGCAATTTCGTTTTAAACGGAATAATGTTCGCCGATTTATCCGAAACCCCTAAAACTGTTGAAGTAAAGAAAGCCTATCAGGATATTTCCTTCAAAATAAAAAACACAGAACAAGGAATCATCGAAATTACCAACAAGTTCCTTTTTACCGATTTGTCGGAATATAACTTTACGTGGCAACTTCTTGAAAACGGTTCTGTAATTAAAAACGGAACAATTGAAGTAAAACTTTCTGCCTTGCAAACCGATGAATTTCAATTGACCAATTGGCCTTCGGAATTTGAAAAAGGCAAAGAGTATATCCTTCAGTTGAAAGCGAAAACCAAAAAAGATACAAAGTGGGCAAAAGCCCAACATATAGTAGCCTGGGAAGAGTTTACCGTGCAAAAAGCAGATTTTACACTGGCATCCGTTGAAAATAAAGGCAAAGTTGGTATTGAAAGCGATGGTGAAGAATCGGCAACAATTACTTTCTCTGGTGGAAGCCTAATCTTCGACAAAGCAAAAGGTGAAATCGTTAAACTCACCAAAGACAATAAAACGCTTATTGACGGGGGCTTCACTTTATCGTTCGCACGAGCAAATACCGACAACGATAACGTAAAAAAAATACGCGACTTATGGAACTGGCTCAACCTTCATAACCTGAACACCAAGGTGCTTAATGTTGAAATTGTTTGGGTCGATAATAAAATCAATATTCAAGTAGAAAAAGAATTGAAAGCCCCTGAAAAAGAGGTGGGATTCCGAACAACCGAAAACTTTAGTATTGCAGGAAACGGGACAATAGATATTGATTTAAACGTTAAATTTACGGGCAAAAACATTCCTTTTACCCTTCCGCGAATAGGCTACGAGGTAAAGTTAAATAAAGACATAACCGAAAGCACTTGGTACGGGAAAGGTCCCGGAAGCTCGTACATCGACAGAAAAACAGGCATGCAAATGGGAATTTATTCCGCAAATGTTGATGCACATTTTGTAAACTATCCACGTCCGCAGGAAAACGGGAATAAAACAGATGTTCGTTGGTTAGAGGTTTATGATTCGGAAGAAAAAGGTATTTTAGCAAAAGCGAATCAACCGTTGAATTTTTCGTTTAGGAGATATACCACTGCTCAATTGAGTCAGGCAAAACACCCTTATGACTTGAAGGAGAATTCATTTTTTGTTTTAAATATCGACTTTGAGCAGGGACCGATAGGCAATGGCAGTGTGGGCACTATGCCCATGGAGAAATATTTTACAACCATTAATCCGGAAGGTTATAAATTAAGATTGGAATTGAAGTAAAATTGAATAAACAGACAAAAATATGTTGCAGTTGAAAATTAGAATTTTATTATCATTATGTTTTTTAATAGCTGCATCTTATGCAGTAAGATCGCAGGTAATTCATATCGAAACCGGTAACACTTCGTTGGTATACGGTGTGTATGGCAACAAAGTAAAACAGGTTCATTATGGTAGTCGATTGACTTCAACCGCCGGCATCGATGGGCTGTCGACTGCTTTCGATGAGGTTTACCCATCGTTTGGCAACGGAAGTTCGAACGAGGTCGCACTCATTGCGACCCACGACGATGGTACCATGGCTACCGACTTGGTTTATCAGTCGCACAAACAACAGCTTGAGGGCAATATTCAAACTACCACCATTCAGCTCAAAGACGAGAAAAAACCGTTTTTTGTTGAATTGAACTTTAAAGCCTATCAGGCCGAAAATGTGATTGAACAATGGGTTACCATTCGTCATACCGAGAAAAAACCGGTTCGTTTAGAGCAGTTTGCATCAACAGCAATAGGTTTTAAAGCCGAAAGCTACTACTTAACACATTTCTATGGAAGCTGGGCAAAGGAGATGCAACTGGCAGAAGAAAAACTGAATAATGGCATAAAACTTATCGAAACAAAACGTGGGGTTCGTGCAACCGAATACGAAAATCCATCGTTTGTACTATCGCTCAATCAAAAGGCGTCCGATTATTGCGGCGAAGTTGTTATGGGTGCGTTGGCATGGTCGGGCAATTTTAGGTTGGCATTTCAGGTCGAGGATAAAGAAAACTGTCAGCTTATTGCCGGTATCAATCCGTTTGCATCCGATTACCTGCTTGCTCCAAAAGAGGAATTTACAACACCTCGAATGGTATTAACCTACAGCAATACAGGGAAAAATCAGGGTTCAATAAACCTGCATCGCTGGGCGCGCACCTACAATTTGCAGGATGGCAATCAGGTTCGCCCCATTGTTTTAAACAGTTGGGAAGGTACCTATTTTAAGTTTGATGCTGCCAAACTAAAATCGATGATGGACGGAGCTGCCGAAATGGGCGTCGAAATTTTTGTGCTCGACGATGGCTGGTTTGGCAACAAATACCCCCGCAACAGCGACAAAGCCGGATTGGGCGACTGGCAGGTAAACCAACAAAAACTTCCAAACGGTATTGGCGATTTAATTGACCATGCCGAAAGTAAAGGACTTAAATTCGGCATTTGGGTCGAACCCGAAATGGTGAACCCGAAAAGTGAGCTGGCCGAAAAACATCCTGAATGGATTATTCAACGTAAAAACGATCGCGAGCCACTGCTCGAACGCAGCCAGTTGTTGCTCGATTTGTCGAACCCCAAAGTGCAAGATTTTGTATTTGGGGTGGTCGATAATATCTTGACCGATAATCCGCGCATAGTGTATGTAAAATGGGATGCCAACCGACATATTCAAAATTTTGGTTCAACTTTCCTCGGTGATGATAAGCAATCGCATCTGTGGATTGATTACACCAAAGGATTGGAAAGCGTTTTGGCTCGATTGAATAAAAAATACCCCGACATTATTTTTCAGGCATGTGCCTCGGGCGGAGGAAGGTTAGATTATGGCGCACTGAAATACACACACGAGTTTTGGGCAAGCGACGATACCGATCCGTTCGAACGCCTGTTTATTCAGTGGGGTTCAAACCATATTTATCCGGCCATTGCAACCGCTGCACATATTACCAAATCGCCCAATCATCAAACGGGCCGCGATACACCACTTAAATTCAGATGCGACATGGCAATGGGTGGACGACTTGGCTTGGAATTAAGTCCTGCCGATTTAAGTCCCGAAGATATATCGTACGTAAAACAAGTACTTGAAACTTATAAAGCTAACAGAGAAATCATACAATTTGGTGATTTGTATCGACTCAACTCTCCTTACGATAGCGACGGATATGCCGCAATTAGCTATGTTACCGCCCAAAAGGACAAAGCAATTATTATGGCTTACTGTCACGATTTTCATCGCAGAGATGAGCGTTCCGTCATAAGGTTTCAGGGATTGGAAGAGAATGCTGTATATAAAATTACCGAACTGAACAGCAAGGCTAAACGCAGTAAAGTCAATGAAACTGGCAAAGAGATTTCGGGTTCAATACTTATGAATCGCGGCTTAATGTTCGATATGAAGAAACCTTACGAAAGTGTGGTGCTGAAATTGGAGAAGGTGAGATAATTTTTTTAAGTAACTAAAGTTTCAAATGATGAATTCAATTCATTATCAATATGATAAACGATTCGCAATACGACATTTATTCATTCCCATTACTTATATTGCAACTTATACATAACGTTTTGCACAAGCAAGGCAAGCTGCATAGAAATATCATAATGACTAAAAAGAATAACTATTGGTCATTATGATATTTTACTGTATATTTGAAATAAAAAAATGTTTGATAGAAGAGTCCGCTCCGATAACCCTCTTTTCTCATATTATTGAGAATTGAGTATTTCCGGAATTTGACGGATTGTTTGGAAATATCGGTTTAAAAAGGGATTTGACTTTAAATTTAAGCTCATTACAACCTTGCAGAATCTCAAGGAAC
>QKHT01000039.1 GCA_003249935.1 Bacteroidota bacterium | reverse complement strand
GTCGATACGTGCAATTTCGTTCGCTTCTTTAGTTACAAATAATTGATACATCTGTTGGGCGAGTGTATCCATATCAAAATCGCGATGCTCGACATGATATACTTCGGTACTTTGCCGGGTTTCTAATGCAATGTAGCCCTGTTGTGAAAAGTATTCGAGCGCAGCAACTACCCTTTCGCGATTACAACCGGGCTGTGTTGTTAGTGTAGCCATATCAATTGCAGACCATTTAACCGCTTTGGTGCTGTACGAAAATATTTTTCGTACAAAATCCTGGCGCTCGCCAGTAAACTTCGAAATAATATCGCTGTTGCTCAATACATTTGCAAACTGATATTCAGCAAAATAGCTATATGCAGGCACAATAATGCCGGCCATTTCCAAATAGGTAACCAGTGTTTTTAGTGGTAATTGGCGTATGTTCGATAAGTTTGAAAGTTGATACCACGTAAATTCCCAATTATTCTCTACTTGTTTAATTTCCGAAAGAACCTTCATAATGCCGGTGTATTCGGGCGTGTCGCCATACACAAAGTTCTTGAGTATATTTACATTATCGCCGGCAGCAAGCACAACGCAATCGGCCTGACCACCATTACGGCCTGCACGCCCGATTTCCTGACTGTAGTTTTCGATCGACTTTGGCAAATCGTAATGAATTATCGCACCAATATCGGCCTTATCAATGCCCATCCCAAATGCAATTGTAGCCACAATCGTGTTTGTTTCGCCGCGCATAAAACGAATTTGAACGGCCTCACGTTCTTCATGCTTCATGCCGGCATGATAAAATTCAACGCCTAAACCTTTGTCTTTAAAAAGCAAAGCCACCTCTTCGGCTGTTTTTTGCAACGTAACATATATAATGGTGGGTCGTTGTTTGTGGCTGGCAAGCCAGTTTTGCAACAATGCCTTTTTGTTTGAACCAGTTGCCTCAAGCACTGTAATATGCAGGTTTGGCCTGTAGAAGCCTGTTTTAATAACATGTTCGGGCCTTATGCCGAATGCGCGTTGCATATCGGCTACCACTTTGGGGGTAGCCGTTGCGGTAAGCAATAATACCTGCGGAATATTCAACCTTTTTTGGTAAACCGGCAGTTTAAGGTAGTCGGGGCGGAAATTGTGACCCCATTCCGAAATGCAATGTGCTTCGTCGACAACCAACAGCGAAACCGGTATTTGCGCAATAAAATTCCTGAACCGCTCGTTTTTGAACCTTTCTACCGAAATCATCAGAATTTTGATGGATCGGCTTTTTATCGCTTCAATCGTTTGCCGTTCCGCTTCGCGGCTCAGTGTGCTGTCTATTTGCCCGGCTGCGATGCCTTTGCTTCGCATAAATTCAATCTGGTCTTGTATAAGTGCCAACAAGGGCGACACCACAAGGGTTAATCCGGGCAAATGAAGTGCCGCAATCTGATAACACAACGATTTACCACTGCCGGTGGGGAATATGGCTGCAGCAGAATGTCCGTTCACTATGGCGCGAATGGTTTCGGCCTGTCCGGCTCTGAAGGAACTAAATCCTAAAGCATGTAATGTTTGTTCGATAGTACTCATGGGAATCATATTTTTCATATTACAATCAGTTAACAGCCAGTGATTCGCATCAATAAACAAGGCCACCAACCAAGGTTCAGCAAAAATACAAAAAACAGTGCAAAAAAAATTCCGGAACGATTAAATCATTCCGGAATTTTCTTTTCGCATCGCAGCAATTACCAAGCCCCCAAAATCAGCCCCATTACACTGTAAAATATAATATAATAACCAGCATCAATTAAAAACAATGTTAAAGTTTTACGGGTAAAAAGGTATGTAATACCATAAGAAGTGGCAATCCAGAATACAGCGACAAAAAGTCCGGCATGTAAGCCTTTAAAAGCAGTAGATTCGGGGCCGATTAACAACTCCAGCGCAATGGCTCCAATAACATTCAACACAAAAGCACCTCCGAAAATCATACCCATGTTGGCGTTTTTCATCGATTCGTCGCTAAGGCCAACCTCCTTTTGCCATCGCTTACCCACCATCAGAGGCGAATACCACAAACTACCGACCGCAAAAGCAGCCAATGCCGATACAATTACCGACAACCAATTCACATCACTGAATGAAAAATCGAAAGCCATAATATTCTAATTTTAAATTAAATAAAAGATAAACAGAGATATTTCTGTTTAGGTTCACCGGTTTTCAATTACTTTTGTCTAAACATTGTTAGACTTATGTTGTTTCTCAAATGGCATTTTTATCACTTTTACGAAACAATACAACATGTTTAATCATCGTTTGGCAAACTAAATGCCAATAATTTATACTAAAAAAACACAATTAAGCGGATGAAGAAGAATTTCACCACACGCGCACTAAATGTAAAGTATCCGAAAAGCGATCCGCACAATGCGCTTCAATTTCCAATTTACGAGTCAGTTGCATTCGAATTTAACACTTCCGAAGATATTGCAGCCAACTTCCGTGGCGAACTTGCCGCACATGCCTATTCCCGAACGGGTAACCCTACCGTAGAATATTTCGAAAGCAAACTCAAGGTGCTTACCGGCGCACGTCAGGCAATGGCCGTTTCGTCGGGCATGGCAGCCATTAATCTGGCACTGCTGGCCCTATGCGAAAGTGGCGACAATATTGTGGCATGGCGCAACCTATTCGGACATAGTTTTGCATTATTGAGTACTACCTACAAACAATTTGGTATAGAAACCCGATTTGCCAACTTTAACAAAATAGCCGAAATAGAAGCACTTATTGACGATAAAACACGGGTCATCTATTTCGAAACAGTAACCAATCCACAGCTCGAAATAGCCGATATCGAAGCCATTACAAAAATTGCACACAACCGTGGCATTGTAGTGGTGCTCGATTCAACGCTTACACCACCGGCAGTTTTCGAAGCCTCAAAATATGGTGTAGATGTGGAAGTATTTTCTACGACCAAGTTTATTTCGGGTGGAGCCACTTCGGTTGGTGGTGCTATACTCGATTATGGATTGTACGATTGGAAACTCAATCCAAACCTTGCCCCTCTTACCGAGCGATTTGGTGCCGACACCTTTTACGCCCGCCTTAAAAAGAATGTATTCCGCAATTTCGGTTCATGCATGACCGCCCACACGGCTTATTTTCAAATACTTGGCCTGGATATACTTGAACTCAGGCTCAAGCAGAGTTATTACAATTGCTTAGAATTAGGCGATTTTTTCGACGAACACGAAAAAATTGTGCAATTCAACTATCCGGGTCATCCATCCTGTGAGGGTAAAGATAGGGCCGATAAATATTTCGAAGGCATTCCCGGCACGATTATGACTTTCGACCTCGAATCGCAGGAGGCTTGTTTTGCCTTTATGAACCGGTTACAGGTTATACGGAGGGCCACAAATCTCAACGATAACAAATCGCTTATCATTCATCCATGGTCTACAATTTATACCGAATTTACAGAAACCGAACGCAAAGAAATGGGCATAAGACCCACCATGATGCGACTTTCGGTTGGCATTGAAGGGCCTGATGATTTAATTGATGATATTAAACAGGCTCTGGCCTAAAAAAAAACAATGGCATTCGATAACAACCGAACGCCATTGTTTTTTTTAATAATATTTCTTAGTTTGCTGCAACTAAAGCTTTTAATGCGCTTTCCATGGCAACACCCATTTGCGATGGGTCGCGTACAACATGGAGACCGCATTCGGCCATCTTTTGGAGTTTCGATTCGGCGGTATCGTCTTTGCCGCCAACAATGGCTCCGGCATGTCCCATGCGTTTACCCTTGGGGGCTGTTTGGCCTGCAATAAAAGCAACAACCGGTTTTGTGCCATGTTTTGCTATCCATTGCGCCGCTTCAACTTCAGTAGATCCACCAATTTCGCCTATCATTATGATACCTTCGGTTTCCGGATCATTCATAAACAATTCTACAATATCTTTCATGGATGAACCGATTATCGGATCACCGCCTATGCCCACACATGTCGACTGACCAAGGCCAACCTGCCCAACCTGAAATACAGCTTCGTAAGTAAGCGTGCCACTGCGCGATACGATGCCTATTTTTCCGGGCTTATGTATGAACCCGGGCATTATACCTATTTTCGCTTCGCCGGGAGTAATCACACCCGGGCAATTCGGACCAATCAACCGCGATTTCTTTCCTTTTAAAAACTCGCTAACATACATCATGTCCTTTACCGGAATTCCCTCGGTAATGGCAATAATGAGGCCTATGCCTGCATCGGCGGCTTCCATTATGGCATCGGCGGCATACGGTGGTGGCACAAAAATTACCGAAGTATCGGCACCTGTTTTAACAACAGCCTCTTTTACAGTATCATATACCGGCACTCCAATATGCTGACTGCCGCCCTTTCCCGGAGTTATTCCTCCCACAATGTTAGTACCATACTCAAGCATCAAACCGGTATGAAATGTACCTTCCTTACCGGTAATACCCTGTACAATTACTTTCGAGTGTTTATTAAGCAGAATACTCATTGTTTCACTATGTTTATTTGTATTACTTAACAGCAAATAACAACACATTGTTTAATTTGAATATGATTTTCGATCACATTGAAAGAAAAATTTTGGATGCAACCAAATATAACTTGTCCATAATAAAAAAAGCAGCCCGTTTTCGAGCTGCTTTTCTGTATTTTGGTTGAACCGCCTTTTACATGTTCATTCCACCACACACATGGATAACCTGTCCGGTAACATACGCCGACAAATCGGATGCAAGATACAAACACGTATTAGCCACATCTTCGGGTGTACCGCCACGTTTCAACGGTATTTTACTTGCCCACTCGTTTCGAACCTCTTCGGGCAACTGGTGAGTCATTTCGGTAATTATAAACCCGGGAGCTATGGCATTGCAACGAATATTGCGCACACCAAACTCTTTTGCAGTCGATTTAGTTACACCAATCATTCCCGCTTTAGAGGCCGAATAGTTAATTTGGTTGGCATTACCGGAAACCCCAACCACCGAACTCATGTTTATAATGCTTCCCTTTCCGAGTTTCCACATAATGGGTTGAACCGCTTTGGTGAAGTTAAAAACCGATTTCAGGTTTACAGCAATTACAGCATCCCACTGCTCTTCAGTCATACGCTTTAATGCGCCATCTTTAGTAATACCGGCATTGTTTACCAATATATCTATACGGCCAAAATCGGCAGCCACTTTAGCTACCACTTCCTGAGTATCGTTAAAATTAGCTGCGTTCGATGCATATCCCTTTGCTTGTACACCAAAAGCAACCAACTCGTTTTCTGTTGCAATGGCATTGTCATCGTAAAACAAATCGGTAAATGCTACATTGGCACCATTACGTGCGAACTCAATAGCGATGGCTTTGCCAATTCCACGTGCAGCACCGGTAACCAGTGCAACTTTTCCTTCAAGTAACTTCATGAAAATAGAACATTAATTATTTTAAAGCTAAAATCAACTACACCCGAACAATACAGTGTGCGAGTTAAAATCGTTTGTAAACTCTTGCTTTGCACAATTGCAAAAACTGCACAAATATAACCAAAGTATGCAATGTAACCAAAATAAAGATGGAATGAAAGTTACACCCAGACATCCTAACAACATTAAGAACCAAACCGATACATAACGGCTTGGGGAGGCAATAAGACAAAAAAAAACGGCCTTTACAGATCCGTTTTTTTTATATATTCAATGGTAATTCCCGTTAGATTCGGGGTTAGGGACTTTTATATAATTAGTGGTTCGTTTTCGATTTGTGCTAACATTTGGTCAACAAACATCAAACAAACAGTCATTGATTTCGATTCGGTATTGCAAAGAAAGTTGATATTTATCACATATTTTTCACGGATTACCCTATTTCTTCCTGTAAGGGTTTTCCCCCATAATACTTATGTAGCAGATTATGTAATAGTACTTAACAAACTAATATTATTGCTATTAACTAAATATAAAATATATCTACACAATCCAAATTATTGGCGATTAAATAAATTTATTTGCAAGATTCCGACTTAATCTATTACGGTTTTTTAAACCGATTTTGGTTACTATCTTTATCACAAATTAAGGCACTTTTAAATGCGAAATTGGACATTACTATTTGCTATTGTGATTGTTGGATTGACTAATACCATTATATGTCAATTGAATACGGAGGCAACTATCGGATTCTCGGTTCGCGATATGGCCACAAATAGCACCATTATGGCTCAAAATAGCACTGTGAGTTATACGCCGGCATCGCTAACAAAACTGATTTCTACGGGAATTGCATTAGAATTGCTCGGACCAAATTATCGGTTCACAACAAACCTGAAGTATACCGGCTCACTGGATATAGATGGCACACTAAATGGTAATTTGGTAATCGTTGGAAGTGGTGATCCAACAATTGGTTCGAAATACTTTGATAGTAAGGGGGTTGATTTTATTGACGATTGGGTAGATGCAGTTATAAATTTAGGAATAAAGCAAATAAAGGGCAAAATAATTGCGGATGTATCTGTTTTTGGTAATGAACCTCTGCCACGCGGCGCAATTTGGGAAGATATTGGCAACTATTATGGATCGGGTGTTAACGCAATCTCTGCTTTAGATAACAGATATAAAGTGATATATAAGCCAACGCCTCCGGCACACATAACACAAATCGAATCGGTTCAGCCAGAAATAGAACAACTCGTAATAACCTGCTATGCCAAAGCCACAAATCGAAAAACCGACAGCTCGTATATTTATGGTGATCCATGGAACTACCGCAAGGTTATTTTTGGCGAAATTCCTGCAAACAAAACCGGACACGCCATTTACGGCTCGATACCCGAACCGGCCCTGTTTGTCGCCAGACTATTTGCCAAGGCGCTTAGCAAAAAAATCCAGGGGGTATTTCCTTGCGAAATCTCAGTCACATCGGTTAGTGGCACAACATTTTATTCGCACTATTCGCCAAAACTAATCGACATTATACTACAAACTAACTATTTGAGTTTAAACCATTTTGCACTCAATATTTTTGAAAAGGCCAAATTCGAATCGGGAACTACCTTTAATAGTGCAAATTTTGTTAACAATTTTGTGCGTACCAGATGGGGTCTGCCATGGCAGGCATACATCGAAGATGGAGCGGGAATATCGGTGCTGAATGCTATTTCGCCTAACGAGCTGACACTGTTTCTGGAATGTATGGCGACCAAAGCAATGTATTCCAACGAATATATTAATTCATTACCTTTGGCGGGGATTTCGGGCACAGTAGCAAATTTGAAATTGGATTTACCCGAAAAGTGGGTTGCACATATTAAAAGTGGATCGATGAGTGGCGTTAAATGCTATGCCGGCTACATTGGTTCAGTTAAAAAAAAATATGCATTTGCGTTGATGGTTAACAACAAAACAGCCTCGCCAGCAGAGCTCACAAATACGGTTAAAATACAAATTAATAGGATAGTTAAGGCCATTTTGCAATATGATAAAAAGACTATTTAATAGTTCATTTTCGGCGATACTTACTGTAATATTCGCCTTTATGCTCACTTATATGGGCCATATTTTTTTACCTGCAGATTCATTTGTAACCAATTACAGTTCGCCTGTTTTTGCCAGATTAATTGCATCACTGAGTGAGATCGTTTTAAAATATATGCCTTTTGTACTCACTTTAATTACAGGTATTTTAATGATGGTTTTAGAGCGTCGAATCTTATTGTTCCAAAACAATAGTTACTGGACCTTCTTTTTTTATCTTACCCTTATGAATGCCGGGCCAACCTTTTTGCATATCACACCGGCCCATGTAGCCAATCTGTTTTTGGTTGGGCTTTTTGCAATAATGCAGGATTTACATAAAAAAAACAACATTCCGGCATTGTTTTTCAATATCTCACTTATACTAAGCTTAGCAGCATTTATTGCCCCTGTGGCCATATTATTTTTGCCGGTATTTTGGATTCGTGGCTTAACCAACCGTACGTTTAGCTTCAAGGCAATAATAGCTTCAATTCTCGGATTCGTAACCCCACATATATGGTTTGGGGGTATCCTTTTTATCTCAACAGGAAAAGTGCCTGCGTTTTGGGAAACGCTTGAAACAATATTTAATATCAATCCATATCCCGATTTTCCGAATGGGTATCTGGTGTTTTTAGTTTACATCTGCCTGTTGTTTTCGATGGGAATCTTACAGTATTTCAGAAACATGATGACTAAAAACAGTCACTATATCATCTTCTTCCAAAATATGTTATGGGCATTAATCCCTTCGGTCATTTTTCTGGCAACGCGTCTTACCTCTTTTTCTAATGCTTTTGCACTAATGACCATTCCGTTTGCTTTTTTACTCAGCAACTTATTTCAGGAAATGAACTCAAAAATGGCAGCTGTAATGTTGCTCATTTATACGTTACTCACATTAAGCTCGTTTATTGTTTTTGTATAATATCGCTATGAACCGTATTGTTTTTCTTTTTGTTATCGCACTTTTTAGCCTATCGATTAAGGCTCAGACGAATAACGCTCATGAAGTTACTGTTGGGAACAAGGTTCCACAGTTTTTTATAAACACGCAATCGGGCGACTCGGTTTCGTCGGCAACCTTTATCGGAAAAACAACATTGCTGGTGTTTTTTGCCACATGGTGTGGCCCATGCCGTTTAGAACTCGCCGAAATGGAGCCTCAAATCTGGATGAAATATAAAAACATTCCTGCTTTTTCGATGTGGGTTCTCGGTCGCGAGCATAGCAATGCAGAAGTGAAGGATTTTGCAACCAATAAAAAATATACCATGCCCTTTGCGGGAGACCCCGAACGTCGAATTTTTAAGCTTTTTGCCGAAAGTCAAATACCCCGTTGCTATCTAATTGGCAAAAATGGTACCATCGTGTATGCAAGTATTGGATTTGATAACCATTCAATACAAAAGCTTACCGCTGCCATCGAAGCCGATATTGCTAAATAGTGTTTAGCAGTTTCGAATCAACCTGCTAAATTGCTTCCTTTTTCTAATCGGTATAGGCTCTGAACCATAATTCGAGTGCCATAATTTGCCACAGATTTGTTGCGTATTTATCGCTTCCGGCGAGATAATTATCAAAATTTTTTCGGACCAGAGGCAAATTGAAAATACCACGATCACCGAAAGATGCCGACGAGAATATATCTCCGGTAAAATCGCGTAACTGATTTCGCATCCACACTCGTTCGCCCGGACAGCTAAACCCGTTTTTATCCTTGCGCTCAACAATGGCTTTGGGAACGATAGGCCTAAGTGCTTCGCGATGAACCAGTTTGCCCATAGAACCTTTCAGCTTATATTCAGAAGGCAGGGTAAAAACAAATTCCACCAAACGATGATCGAGAAAAGGCATGCGTGATTCGATACCATGAGCCATCGCATTTTTATCGCCATAATTCAGCAAACTCGGCAAAGAAGTGGAATATAACAAATTATATAAAAAGTTCGACGTTTTATCGGTATTTAAATCAACCACCGGCATCCCCCATCTGCTACTTTTTTCGGGTTGAACCGCAAGCATATCGTTACGCATCTTATGGGCTTCAAATTCGTACAAAGCCGATTCTTTGCGCATAGAAACCAACAGGGTAAGCGCAAATTTTCGCATGGCCGAACCTTTGGTTCCGTTAAACAAATAAAAGACAAAATCCTTTATTCCCGAAATTTTTCCACTTCTTATTAAGTCGGCGTAATATCGATAGAATGTGTGATTGTAACCCGCAGCAATTTCGTCGCTCCCTTGCCCTTCGAGCAACACAGGAACGCCGGTTTGTTTTGCCAGTCCAGCCACATAATAGTGCGTGAGAAAGCTTGAGGTGTTTACCGGATATTCCTGATTCCAGGTTATGTTTTGAATATCTCTGATTACAGCATCCGGCTCAGGCGAAACAAAAGAAGCAATCATGTTTGCACTGTCGGCAGCGATGGTGGCCCACGATCGTTCGTCGTAAATCGGTTTTTCGGGATAATAAGCAGTAAAGGAGTGTAAACGATTCGGGCTAAACCGGGCAGCCGTACAGGCAATAGCCGACGAATCCTGCCCGCCACTTAATGATACCCCCACCGGGACATCACTCCGTAATTGCAACCTCACAGAATCTTCGAATAAATTGCGGTATATCTCAGAAGCTTCGGCAAAAGTGTACTTAAAAGTGCCAAAACTACTGATATCGAGGTCGTAATACCGCTCTGTTTTTATGCCACCGGATGTAACGGTTAGATTGCAGGACTGATTGAGTATCAAAATTTCATTAAAAAATGTCATTCCGGGATACACTGTATTGGCAGGATTTTCCATTGCCCTGAATACGTTATCGAAGTTTATTGTACGCGATATTTCAGGCAAAACCAATTGCTTAATTTCCGATGCAAAATAGAATGAATGATTGTTGTAATAGTAATAAAATGGCTTAATGCCAAATCTATCGCGCGAACAAAATAATTTTTGGTTGTTCTGGTCCCAAATGGCAAAGGCCCACATCCCATTAAACTGTAATACACATGCTTCGCCATAGTGCCGAAATGCAGCAAGTACGACTTCGGTATCGGTTCCCGACTTGAAACGGTAGCCTGCACCAATTAGTCTTTCCCGGATTTCGATATAATTATATACTTCTCCATTAAATACAATCCAGTATTTTCCATCTTCAGAATGCATTGGCTGATGACCGGCCGCAGATAAATCGAGAATAGACAATCGCCTGAAGCCAAAAGCGAGATTACCTTCCGGAACACTTTCTATACTTGGATAACTAACGCTTATTTCTTCGGTTGAATCTCGGCCACAACATGCCGAAAACAAATCTTTTTGAGTATCGGCAACCAGAAAGCCCTCGTCGTCGGGGCCACGATGTGCTCCAACCCGGTTCATTTTAACAATTATATCTTTATTGACTTTCTGTCCGCTAAAATGGACAATTCCCGCAATTCCACACATACCAAAAACTGTTTATCATTCTGTTGCATCACGCAGCGCCCGAAATTAACACTTTCAGATATATTTTGAACCAAAACGGTGGTTATATTTTGTTTTTCGTGGAAGAAAAATAGTAAACAACAATCCTCCCGTGGTATGATTCTGTATTGAAATATCACCCTTATGCAATTCAACAATACCCTTAACAATGGATAGGCCTAAACCATGTCCATCTTTTTGGGTTGAACCGGTGCTGCGGTAAAATGGATCGAACACTTTTTTTAATTCGGCATTATTTATGCCGGTTCCATTATCCAATACCGATATAGTAAAACCTTCTGATTTTATCTTAAGCGTTACTTCCACAGGTTTTACCGAAGAATAAACCAATCCATTATTTATTAAATTGGTTAACATTGCTTTTAAAAGCATCGGATTTCCATGTAAAATAATCTCTTCAACATTTTCGGGTGGCGATAAAAAATTAATATTAATTACCGCATTTGGAAAGGCCTTGAGCATATCGAGACGTGCTTCGAGGATCAACTCATCCATACGAACCTCTGAAAAAGCCACCACATTTTCGTCGGAATTAGCTTTGGCCAATTGTAACAATCCGTTTACCAATCCTACCAATTCCATAACCTCCGATTTCACCTCTTCTACTGTTTCGAGTAATACATTATGTTTTTCGGGTTGCATAAGTGCCAGCTCCAACTGACCATAAATAACTGTTAAGGGTGTTCGCAATTCATGTGATGCGTTTGAAATAAAGGCTCGCTGCGCATTAAAAGCCGATTCTAAGCGTTCGAGCATATTATTAAAGGTAATCGATAGTTGAGCGAGTTCGTCGGTACGATTTCCCTCCGATAAACGTAAGTGAAGTTTGGATCCCGAAATTTCATTAACACGGTCTATTACCTCAGAAATTGGGCTTAATGCCTTTCGGGCGAATACCATCCCCGACAAATAGGACAGTGAAATCAATATGGGAAACCCAATAATTAATATCAGACTCAAATTACTTACCTTGTTTCTACCATGGATATCTACTGCCGAAATTACAACAAGATATTCCGTAGATTCAGAATGATATTTTAATCCAACAAACTCCCGATTATTGATTGTTTCGTTCCAATTAGCAAATGATTTGAAACGCTTTAATAAATCTACATCCTTGATATTAAAATCCTCTGCTTTGCCCCCAAAAAACACTCTTTTACCAGCCAGATTATAAACTATAAATACTTCTTGAGGAAGCCCACTGTTTGAAGTGCTGATTTTGTAATACGCGGTACTGTCGATATTAACTCTGTTTAAAACAATGTCGCACGAAATATCGGCCTTCTGTTCAAGTCTTCTTACAAAATCGCTATAACGATAGTATGACGATAAGGTATAAACAACTACGGAAAAGACGAGCAAAATTATCGCAACAATTAAAACAAATTGAAGAGAAAGTCGGGTTCTTATATTCATAAAGGGATGTCTAATTGGTTTTAAGAATATAGCCCATTCCCCTATGCGTAAAGATTAGTTTTTCCTCAAATCCTTTGTCAACTTTGTTGCGTAAATAGTTTACATAAACCTCTATAAAATTTGTTCCGGTATTAAAATCAATTTCCCAAATTTTTTCAGCAATTTCAGCTTTACTGATAATACGGTTGGGATTTAGCATAAAAAATTCAAGCAATGCATATTCTTTTGCCGTAAGTGAAATATTTACATTTTGCCTTGAAACCAATTTTGTTCTCGAATTGAGTTCAAGATCTTTGGCTCTTAGAATAGAATTTACATCCGAACCATTGTTTTTGTGGGTAGATCTTCTCAAAAAAACATTTATTCTGGCAAGTAGTTCCTTAAATTCAAATGGTTTGGCCATGTAATCGTCTGCCCCGGCATCAAAACCTTCCAATTTATCGGTGAGTGAATCGAGAGCAGTAAGCATAATTACAGGCATTTCACTGTTGCGTGAACGGATATCCCGACAAATTTGAAACCCATCGACAAAAGGAAGCTTAACATCTAAAATGGCTAAATCGAACGATTCCGACCGGGAAAAAGCGATGCCTTCCCGTCCGTCAGCAGCTTGAACAACTCGAAAGTTGTAATTCTCCAATCCGCGTTTTAAAATATCCGCCAATTTTGGTTCATCCTCTACAATAAGAATATTCGCAATTGTGTTTTCAATCATAATCAAATATGTTAATCTGTACAAGATTAGGAAATATTTATGATTAAAACATCATCTATTTAAACATTAAAGAACATCTAATATTAGATTAACATTTTTTTAGTCAAACAAAAAAAGCCGGCAGTATAGCCGGCTTTTTTTGTTGTTAAATAACACGTTGTTAAATAATCATCATGGCATCGCCATAGGTGCCAAAACGGTATTTTTCCTTAACGGCTACATCGTAGGCATCCATAACCAAATCGAATCCACCAAAAGCTGCCTCCATCATAAGCAGTGATGAAAGTGGCATATGAAAATTAGTAATCATGCGGTTGGCCACTGTAAAATCGTATGGCGGAAAGATAAATTTATTGGTCCAGCCATCGTAGGGTTTAATAAAACCATCAGTACTTACCGAGCTTTCGACAGCACGCATTACAGTGGTACCCACAGCGCATATATTATTGCGTCTTTCGCGGGCAGCATTTACAATATTACAGGCAGCATCGGTAATGAGCATCTGTTCCGAATCCATTTTATGCTTTGTAAGATCTTCTACATCAATTTCACGGAAATTTCCCAAACCTGCATGCAAGGTAACGTAAGAAAATTCGCAACCTTTAATTTCCAGTCGTTTTAGTAATTCGCGACTAAAATGCAATCCGGCAGTCGGAGCCACAACAGCACCTTCATTCCGGGCAAAAATGGTTTGATATCTTTCGGCATCTTCTGGTTCAACACTGCGTGTAATAGTTCTTGGCAGTGGGGTTTCGCCAAGACTATAAAGTGTTTTTTTAAATTCATCGTGGTCGCCATCGTAAAGGAATCTCAACGTTCGGCCGCGTGAGGTTGTATTGTCTATTACTTCGGCTACCACACTGTCATCTTCACCAAAGTAAAGCTTGTTTCCAATTCTAATTTTGCGGGCCGGATCAACCAATACATCCCACAATTTTTGATCGTGGTTCAACTCACGAAGCAAAAAAACTTCGATTTTCGCTCCGGTTTTTTCCTTATTTCCATAGAGTCGGGCAGGAAACACCTTGGTATCATTAAAAATAAACACATCTTTATCGGAAAAATAGTCGATAATATCTTTAAAAATCCGATGTTCAATGGTACCAGTCTTTCTATTCAATACCAATAAACGCGATTCATCGCGATGTGGTGTCGGATGCTGCGCAATAAGTGCTTCCGGCAATTTGAATTTAAACTTTGAGAGTTTCATATCCTTTTTATATATTAATTCAAATTAAATAGCTAAAATCACATCCGGTTTAATGCTAAACCTTCAAAAAATAAGGTGTAATGTTATTTTTTAAGCTACTACAATTCGGGCTTTATACGTAAAGCCTTTAACTTTGTTTCAATGGACGATAAGATTTCTCGAAATTTTCTATTGAAAATGCATTTTCGAGTTTATATTCACCTATTTGTGTGCGTTGTAACCCAACCAAATGTGCACCGGAACAAAGTGCGATACCAATATCGCGTGCTAACGATCGAATATAAGTTCCTTTGCTACAAACCACTTTTAATGTGAGTTCATTATTTTCCAATTTCAGCACCTCTATTTGGTCGATTACAAGTTCACGGGCTTTTAAATCAACTTCTACTCCTTTTCTGGCCATTTCGTATGCACGTTTTCCATTAATCCGGATGGCCGAATGTGCCGGAGGGATCTGCATAATTGAGCCCAAAAATTGTGGCAATATATGGTTAACAAGTTCAATTGTAACATGATCCGTTGGAAATACCGCATCAATTTCTGTTTCGAGATCAAATGATGGCGTTGTACTTCCAAGTTTAATTTTGGCAATATATGCTTTGGTACCAGCCTGTATCGAATCAATAAGTTTGGTAAACCTGCCCGTGCAAACCACCAATAGTCCGGTGGCAAGCGGATCGAGCGTACCGGCATGACCAACTTTTATTTTTTTTCCGGTAGAATACCGAATGATGTGTTTTACTTTGTTTACCAAATCGAAAGATGTCCATGTGTAGGGCTTATCGAACAGCAAAATTTCCCCTTTTTCAAAATCCATTATACAATTGCTAAATCATAACCAAACGCCAGCATAATAAGAATAATTACGCCAACCACAATACGATAGTATCCGAATACCTTAAACCCGTATTTGGTTAAAAATGTAATGAACGATTTTATGGCAATAAGAGCAACAATAAATGCCACGATATTCCCGACAATCAAAACATCAAGGTTTTCCACTGAAATATCTTTGTAATTCTGGAGTAATTTAAATGCCGAGGCAGCAAACAT
The DNA here is from genome assembly GCA_003249935.1 of Bacteroidota bacterium. Taxonomy (GTDB): domain Bacteria; phylum Bacteroidota; class Bacteroidia; order Bacteroidales; family UBA5342; genus SZUA-561. The sequence goes on along the minus strand of QKHT01000039.1, from coordinate 16,604 downwards.
GGTAGGAACGGCTAGAAAAAACGAAAATTCAGCCGCATTTTTACGATCCAATCGTTGTGTCATCCCACCAATAATTGTGGCTGCTGAACGCGAAACTCCGGGAATCATCGCAATACACTGAAATAATCCTATTTTGAGAGCTGATGGGTAGGAAACATTTTGTTTTTTTGATGGATTTGTAAACCACTTATCTACAAAAATAAGAATGAGACCCCCAATAACCAGCATAACTGCGACTACCGCCACGCTTTCCAGCATCGAATCAATAAAATCACTGAGTAAAAATCCAATGATTGCCGCCGGTATAAATGCGACTAACAGCTTGAAATAAAATTCGAAAGTAAGAATGAACCGTTGAATTTTTCTAAGAAACACATTTGGCGAAGGATATGTTAGTTCGGCTTTTGAATTGATGATGAAAAATTTTCGCCAGTAAAGCACAATAACAGAAAGAATAGCTCCAAATTGAATATTTACAGTAAAAGCTTTAACAAATGGGGTAATTTCCATACCCAAAAGTTTTTGGGTAATTATCATGTGGCCGGTAGAAGATATAGGCAAAAATTCTGTAATTCCTTCAACAATGGCTATAATAATGGCTTGAATATATGACATACCAATTAAATTAATTTTCTATTCAGATTTAGGTTTTTTCATTATTGCATATATCTCGAAGACAAAACCCGATACAATTACGATAGGTGCCAGTGTAATGCGGCGAAAACTAAATATATCGGTATTAAATACCGCCGGATTATTATTACTACTGCCCAACATGAGTAAAAATCCAACCAAAATGATACCCAAACCTATTAACATCAGTTTATAGTTTTCTTTCGTAAGTGCCATTTGGCCCTTATTAGAATTGTTAACCTCTTTCATTATTTAATTATTTAAAAATAAAGTTCATGACTACGCAACTTAACATATTTATTTACAGCAAAATACGACGATATATGTGAGAGGAGCATTCCCACAAGTAAGATACCGGCAGAAATAATACCCAACATCTCCACATCGTTGAACGATATTATATCCTTTACTTCATCCTCAATGCCAAACAGCAATCCGCAAATCATTACAATTGCTAATAATCCACCGGTTAAACCGGTTAGTATACCACGTTGGATAAAAGGCCGACGAATAAAACCCGGGGTTGCACCAACCAATTTCATGGTGTTTATTAAAAAACGCTTAGAATAAATTAATAACCTTATCGTATTGTTTATAAGCGCAATAGAAATGAGTAAAAGTAAAAGACTAAATCCTGAAATCCAAACTGCTATTTTCCGGATATTGGTATTAACCATACTCACCAAATCCTTTTGGTACGAAAATTCTTTGACTATTGAATTATCAGTATATTCTTCTTTAATGCGTTCAATATTTACGGCATCAGCAAAATCTGCTTTCAATTTCACTTCTACCGACGAAAGCAATGGATTGTAACCAATAAATTCAACAAAATCTTCACCAAGCTGACTGGCAAGTTCTTTTGCCGCATCTTCGCGGGTAATAAATTTTACCGAACGTGCATAATTGGTAGCATCAATATATTTTACCAATTTCTGTATTTCTGTATCCGAAGCATCGCTTTTCAAAATAAGAGAAAAGCCAATATTTTCCTTTACCCTTTCAGATATTCGCTGCCCGGTAAATAACAAAATGCCCATAATACCCAACATAAACAAAACGAGCGAAATACTCAATGTTGCAGTCAATTGTGAATTAAAGATAGCCTGTCGGCTCAATTTTGTTCTATTACCAGCCATAAATTACACTTCTGGGCAAAGATAGTACACTTTGTGCTAATTTGTAACCTTAATGCTTTTTATTACCAAACATAACTCAGGCTTTAAGATTTTTTCTTATTTCCATGCCTAATAATCCTGCAACCAATAATATTAAAATTATAGAACTTACAAGTGATATAGTACTACCGGTATAAAATGTTTTCGGATGAAATTTAAAAACTACTTCATGGGTGCCTGCAGGCACCATCATTGCCCTTAGCACATAATTGGCACGTACATATTCAGCCTGATTTCCGTCTATAGTTGCGTTCCAACCTTCGGGATACCACATTTCTGAAAATACAATCAAAGCAGCTTTGTCGTTAGTAATGCTGTATTTTATAAGATTTGCCCTGTAATCTTTAATCTCTGTTTTTGATTGAACCACAGATCCTTGAACAAACCCCGTAAGTTTATCCTTGAAAGAGGCATCTATTATGGCTGTTTTTGCCGGATCTATTTTACTCACCGCACCAATTTCCTCGTTGGCATGGTTTACATATAAAACATCCGAAACCGCCCATGCATTGCCACAAGCATGCATATTATGCACCGGCGCTCCGTTTGGATTGGCAATCAGATACTTCATATTTAGCATATTCAATGAAGGTGTTAGCGAAAATGCACTATCCACTGCCCCTTTTTGCAAAGCACCAACCATCGATTGCATTTCCGGCATAAGGCATCTTTCAATAAGTTCCTGATATCGCCCCATCTTGGCACCATGATATCCGCCGATCGAATTGTGATACATTGAAGTAGACGCATCGTTAAACGGTGAAACTGAAAGGTTTAAAACACGATATCCGGCAGAATTGTCCTGCATAATTGCTTTATCGGCAACCGATGCCGCATAGGGTTGATTCGCCTCATTGGGTTCCGAAAATTTGTCGTCGTTAATATATCGCTTATCGATACCCCACAAATCGGTTAATACAAGTAGCGGTAAAAGAATATAAACCACAGTAGTTTTTATGTTTTTATTGAACCAAGCATATAATACACCAGCAAAAGCAGTTATAAGGAAGAACGAACGAATTGCATCGGCACGCAATAGTGATTTACGGTCGTCCATCATGGCATCTAAAATATTCTGCGGAATCTGGGCTTCTTTTCCGCTCGTAAAAGAGCCGGCAAATCCCGGAATAAGCGCAAAAATAAGACATAACCCTGCGCTGATTCCAAAACTATAAAGCAATGCCCTTTTTACCTTATCACGGTCCGGCTTTTCCGACATCAATTCTTTTATCCCCAAAACACCAAGCACAGGCATGGTAATATTGGCTATTACCAACAACATTGTTACATCGCGAAAACGATTATAAAATGGAAAATAATTAATAAATAACTCCGACAAAACAGGGAAAAATTTTCCCCAAGATAATAAAACAGATAGCAATGTTGCTGCCAAAAGCCACCATTTCTCGTTGCCTTTTACCAAAAACAAACCCAAAACAAAGGCAAATACAATAATTGCTCCAAAATAAATTGGGCCCGATGTAAAATCTTTTGGCCCCCAATATGCCGGAATCTGATTAATGACCTGTTCGGCCTGATAGCCACCAGTTTGTAACACCTTGTAAGTCTCCGATTCTCTCGAAAATGGTTCTGAGGCACCTCCTTTAAGGTTTGGAATCAAAAGTGTAAACGTTTCACCGATACCTTGACTCCAGGCCCAAATATAATCCTTATCGAGCCCCTTGCCAACCGAAGTTTTGGCAGAACCGGCTTCGGCAGCCAGTTCTGTGGTTCCACGGGTCGAATGCTTCATGTATTCGAGTGTTGTCATCATACGGCCGGCATTGGTTGCAACACCAAGCACCACAGCCAACGACAAAATACCCACATTAACACAAAAAGGAATATAATTTTTAGTTTTAATTGCGTCGATTAAATAGACTATCCCGAATACAAGAACAACAATCAACGTATAATATGTCATTTGCGGGTGGCCAGCCAAAAGCATCAGCGACATCGCCATACCCGTAATGGCAGCACCAAGCCAGCGATTCTGCCTGAAGGTAAGCACCACGCCGGCCAGTAAAAGCGGAGCATACGCCAATGTATGAATCTTACTTATATGGCCGGCTGCTGCAAGCACTGCATAGTTTGTACTAAAACCATAGGCAATGGCCCCCACAACTGCAAGCCAGGGGTTCACACCAAAAACCAACATTAAAATCCAAAAACTTACCATGCCAATGATAAACAAACTGGCTGGCCTTTGACCAATTTCGAACACTTTGTTTATACGCTCGAAGAAATTAGAATCGTAACGCGTATTGGTCAAATAAGCCGGCATTCCGCAAAACATTACATTACTCCAAAGCGGGTCTTCACCATACTGTGCACGATGCTGACCAATATCGCGTGAGGCGGCAATTGAAACACGTGTATCATTTGCTAACAACACTTTGCCCTCTATCATGGGACTGTAAAAAGCGTACGTAATTAAAATAAACAATACAACAGGAACTAAATAGTTCAATACTTTTCTAAAATTGATTTTTGTGTTCATAAAGGCTATTTTGGAGAAATAACGTAATAACAAGTGGTTACAATAAAATTGCGTAAAACCGGGATAAAACTTAAAGGCTGACGCCAAACCGGCAAGCCAAATTTTACCTTATAATTTGGATTAAAAAAGAAGTACATCGACTTGCGAATGGTATAATTTTGTCTTTTAGCCATACCCAAAAACTGGCCAATGGTAATTCGGGTCTCACGCACCTCGCGTAAAACCTCAATTTTATGATTGGTCTCTCCACCCTTTTTGAGTAATCCATAATACCACTTTTCGGGTAAAAGATGAATCCAGGGCATGGTAGCAAGGTATTTATTTTCGCAAATCTGATGATGCCCACCAAATGGGTTTTGCCATGGAGGAAAGCCCAAAAACAGACAACCACCCGGCTTCAGAAACTTTTTAATATACAGTAAAAAATTCTCTTGTCCGGGCAAATGTTCGAGCACATCGCGCAAGTAAATAATATCGAACAGTTTGTCGGTTTTCCAAGTATAAATATCGTGGCAAACAAGCACTATATTATCTTTCTGAGGATGTTGAGCAAGAAATTTTTTGCCATTCTCAATTTTATCGCAGCTAATATCCACACCAATTACCTTGCACCCTTTTTCGATAAACGGCACCATGTTTCCACCTTCGCCACAGCCGACTTCAAGCACATCTAACCCGGCCACCACCGGTTTAATAGCCGATATAAACGGAATACAGAAAGTTCCGGAAGTATAAACCTGTTCGTTGAAATATCTTTTTTTGTCGGTATGACGTTCTTGCATTTATCTAAAAATTTGCCCAAATATAGAGAAAAAAATATGCTTTTTAAAGTCAGTATCAACTTGCAACAAAGGACATAATGGCCTCAACCATACGTTTGGCCGCTTGCCCGTCCCACATTTCGGGTCGAACCGGCATTTTACCAGCCTGTTTTGCTTGGGCATAAGCTAATCGGATTGTTTCAATTGAATTTCCAACCAACAACGATACTCCACCGTGAGATTTCAGTGTAACAGGACGTTCGGTATTATTTCGCAAGGTAATGCAAGGTGTACCAATTACGGTACATTCTTCCTGTAAACCACCGCTATCGGTAAAAAACAAGGCTGCCCCCAGGTTCAACCGTAACATTTGATGGTATCCTAACGGCTGAAGTAACAACACCGAGGGGCAATCCATCAGGTTCTGTAACAATCCGGTTTCGGCCATTTGTTTCACGGTTCTGGGATGAACCGGCCAGACTAAAGGTAATTCATGCGACACTTCCTTAATAAAAAAGTTTACCAAGCGGGATAGTATTTCAAAATCATCGACATTCGACGGCCTGTGAAGCGTTACAACGCCAAAAGTTTCGGAAAAACTACCAACTTTTTGTACCTCAACATTATTAATCGCATTATTGCCGAAAATTTCACTTAATGTCAGCGACATAGCTTTATCTCTTTGAGCATCGAGGGTATCGATCATTATATTGCCACATAAACAAATGGCTTTGTCGCAAACACCTTCATTTTTTAAGTTTTGAACCGAGATGGCATCAGGAGCAAGCAATAAGTCGGCGATACGATCGGTTACCAAACGATTAATTTCTTCGGGCATTGTCAGATCACCCGAACGAAGTCCCGCCTCGATGTGACAAACTTTAATGTGCATTTTTTTTGCCGTAACCGAACAGGCCAGCGTGGCATTTACATCGCCAACCACCACCACCCAATCGGGTTGTTGGCTCAAAAGAACCTGCTCAAAAGCGATCATCGTACGCCCAACTTGTTCGGCATGCGAACCCGAACCAATACCCAAATTAATATCGGCAGCGGGAATATCCAATGCTTGAAAGAAAGCCGCACTCATCCGGTCATCGTAATGCTGTCCGGTATGGACTAAAATATGCTCAATTTTACTGTCATGTACGCTATTCCAGTCAGAAATAGCCCGAATAAACGGTGCTATTTTCATAAAATTGGGCCGTGCCCCTACTATGCTGAGTATTTTCATTAACGTAATTTCCTAATTTCTTTTTCGTTCGAGCAAGAGCAAATACCAATAATTCTTTCTACCCGTAAAATAAGTATTGATAAAATTAATTACTTTCGAACCAATGTTAGAAACGGGCCACTTGAAATTCCGATTTCCGCACGATGGGCATACCGAAAACTCTCCTGCGGCATCATACTGACCAAAAAGTCGTTGCCTAAGCTTAATCAGGCTACCGAATCTTCTACTCACATGTGCACCAAACGGTTGGGACATCAAGATGGAGAAATCATTAGAAAACAATGCATTTAATCGTTTTTCAGTAAACCGCTGTAAGTGACCACTCTGATGGAAAACACACCCGCAAATATTGCATTTTACCTCGGCTCCAGCCATTACTTCGCTATTTGGAACAGTAATAAGAATATACTTTCGCGATATTCTGCTCATTTCACTTATAGCACCTTTGAGTACCGTGTCGTCGAGGTGTTCAATCATTTCGCTCGAAAATACCAAATCGAAGCTTTGGTCCGAAACGGGAATCGAATCACACGAACTACAAATGGTTTCACCTTCGATAAAAGACAATGCCTCGGCAGAAATGTCGCAACCAACTACAACAGGAAAAATATTTTTTAATTCTCTCGTAATCAATCCATTTCCACAACCAATATCTATTACAGATTTTACGTCGGGGGGGATTACCTTCTTGAGAAACTCTGTTTTTTGGGCAATAAAATTGTTTTTATCGTACTTTGACCAAAGATTTTTATCGTGAAACTGAATATTATGATTCATATATACAGTGAGAAAGTCATTAATTTACAAAAGGCAAAGATAATTATTGAATTGGTTTCTATATTTAATTAAATTCGCAAACGCAAATAAAATGACATAGAAAATAAAAATACAAGAATAATGAACAACCATTTAACTGAATTGGGCAAATATTTAGAAAAAAAATCGAGTGGAATTATTTTCGATATTGGTGCCTGCGATGGCACCGATTCGGTAATTTATGGGAAACTATACCCCCATGCTCAGGTTTTTTGCTTTGAACCATTACCTTCAAATTTCGAACTTATAGAAAAAAATATTAAACAAAGCGGACTAAGCAATATTACGCCGGTATTGTTATGCATGAGCAACTCGGTAGGTACCACAGAATTCTTTGTTTCCTCAGGTAATCCGGAATCGGCTGATGGAAGCAACGATTTTGGCAATAAAAGTTCTTCGATGTTGCCGCCCGGAGAAACATTAAATACACACCCATGGTTAAAATTTGAACAAAAGATTGAGGTTCAAACCACAACAATAGATACATTTTGCGAGACAATGAACATCACAAATGTGGACTTTATTCACATGGATGTACAGGGTGCTGAACTAATGGTATTGCAAGGGGCAAACCAAATACTGAAACAGTTGAAATGTATTTGGTTAGAAGTTGAATGCGTGGCACTTTATAAAGACCAACCACTTAAGAATGAAGTAGAAAAAACCATGAAAAATGCGGGATTTGTGAAAACAATCGACACAACCGGCCCAATATCAGGCGATCAGTTTTGGGTTCGCAAATCGTTACATAAAGAAAAATTTGGCAATTGTTCGTTGGTATTATTGCCAATTCGCGAAATCACAAACCGTTACATTTTCAAATTCTCAAAACTAATTAAGTATCTCAAATCCAAACTTGGTATTAACCGCTGATCCCCGTTCGTTTTTTTTCGCGAAACAACATTTCAGTGGCTTTCTTTACTGAGTATGGCAACCATAAAGCACGTAACTTCATATAAAAAACATCACGTGTTTTTGTCGAAAATGCCTCGAATACAAAAGATGACAAAAACCGGGAAATAAGCGATGCAATGGCTGAACCAACTGCTCCAAGCGGAGGAATAAGTAAAAGATTGAGAATTATATTTGCTACTCCACCCAGAGAATTGCGCCAAAATGCAATTTTTTGAAGATTTTCGGCAATATACCAACATCCGCTGGCACTAAAGAAACCAAGAAATACCGTGTTCCATATCATTATTCGCAACACTGCTACGCCATCGCTATAAGCCTGACCATAACACAAATCAATAATTGTACCGGCAAAAATCGTAAAAACAACACTTACGCCAAACAAAATTATAAAAAACAAACTATGAAGATTCTGAAGCCGCTTCATGTAATGTTTATAATTTTTTTCGCGAAGCTCTATTAGCGTTGGAAAGATAGAAGTAGTAATGATAGTTGGAACCAAATAAAACATCTCTACAAGTTTGAGCACCGCAGCATAGGTACCAACTGTTTCTATGCCAACAATTTTTTTGAGCATTACCTGATCGATACGTGCATATAACAAAACCATTATACTTGAGAAAATCAATGGCATGGAATGTGTTAATAAAATTTTAGCCTCGACTATTGAATAACGCCAAAGCCTGATTGAGATCCCATGTTTTCGATTTATAAGATAAAAGAATAACCCATAAAAAGCCATATATGCACCTTGTAAAAACACAAAAAATTGGATTTCGGCATTAATATAAACAAGATAAATTCTGAAGATCGAAAACAAAATATCTCCAAAAACTCTAGCCATTGCCGGATATTTAAGTGATTTTTGTGCTTGGAAATAAAAATCGACGACCCGGAATGCATCGAAAACATAACCCAAACCAATAACCAAAATGAATTTTATACTTCGACCATCACCGCCCAGAAAGTATTCGCCAACTACGGCAGAGATGACCAATGCAACCGAACCTATTAGTTTAAGCGCAAAAGTAGTTCCTAAAATGGTGTACGTCTTTTCCGGAAATTTAACCAATTCGCGCACCACAATGCTATCAAGGCCTAAAACTGCAAAAAACGAAAGGATACCGGTAATAGAAATAGCATAACTAAGTTCTCCGAATCGTGCCGGACCGAGATAACGCATTACAACAAGACCAACAAAAAATCCGAATGTAAAATTTGTAATCTTTTCAATTAACAACCACCCGGAATTTCGTAGTAAGCCATTGTTATCGTTAAATATCTTATTGACTATAAGCTTTATATCTGATATTTTATACATTATTCCGACCTATTATTACTGACATATTCCAACTGCCCAGGTATATGTACAACACCATTTTCAAATTTCATAAATGCAACAATTCGGCTGAATTCGTCGATTTTAACATCGTCGGCTTCATTATAAATAAAACGCAATGGCACCTTGCCCATATACGATGCCCAACACGAAAATGAACTTGGCGCACCCATAATAAAATGACATTTCGATAATGCATACATATCGTCTATTGCAGTAGTATTGCTAATTGACACCGTTTCCAGACCTTCGAACACACTTTTTTCAAATGATTCATCCGAACAGATTACAAAGACAACTTCCTTATTTTTTTGTTTAAACTGAACCGCCAAACTTTCCATCTTTCGATAATACACAGATATTGTGTAATAATAAATTCCACCCCGATAGTTTTTATAATCCGACAATCGAATGTGAACACCCACTATTACTTTTCCATGTGGTATCTGAAGTAAAACTGGCGTTACCTTTTTTACTACCTCGCTTTTAGGGTACAATTTTTCATGAATCAATGCCACTCCCCCTGTCAATACAGATTCAGGTATATCAAAAACATAATCCCACGAATTTACAAAAACAACTTTCCGACACGACAATTGCATAACCTTCTCTATGTTGTGTTTCTCCGGTTCGACCCAAATACAAAAAAGAGAGAACCCATATTGATTCAATTTTCTGAGTAATAATTCTAAAATACGAAAGCATTTGCTTAATAATCTGTGAAGATGAGGAAATCCAACCCAAAGGTAAATAAAGGACTTTGTATCCCGACTTTGGAAGTAATCGGAATAACCACTTAGATGGTAAGGTGCGAAAAGACATATTTTTCTTTTTTCGCTTAGTAATAAAAATGGCAACAACGACCACAATCTATTACCAAGTTGTCCCGGTTTATCTCTCAAAACAATCATAATGCAAATTCATTGACGTAAAAATAGGCAATTAATTATGACGATATATTTATTTAATATTCAAGGTCATAATTTTTACGATTATACTCTAACTTAATTTGCAAGGTTTTATACCCAAATTGCTATTTTATTTCTTGTAACAACCTGTAATTCCTTGCAAAAAATTGAATGTTTATCGCAATACAAACACATCTTTTTACCAATTTACCCTCTGTTTACCATAGTTAACTAACAAACCATATTAGGGATAACAATTAAAAAAAGCAGCCTCTAAAATGGCTCAACTTAAATTACACCCTATTGTACAACAAATGCATTGCACTTCCATTTTTATGCTTCTTCTTATTTTTCCATTCTTTATTAGCTTTATAATTCAGGAAAGCATAAATAGGATAAGAGATCAACTGTGGTATCAGGACAGTGATCCAAATGAAATAATGTTTCAGTTTCTTTTTTCTTACAATATTGATTCTATTATATATTATTGATGGTAATTGCAACAAAAAAAGTATAACTAATTTAACACGAAGTAATTGCAAATACCAGTAGGCTTTTTTGTCAATAGCCTTTTTCGGATTTGTAAAATCGAGTATAAAAGGAAGTGAAGATTGAGTAATCCATTTAATGGCTCCATCGAACTGATTACTATAAAATTCAGTTTTCAGCTTATAATGATATTCACTCATCAATTTATTAGTTTGTTCGGTTGTAAGTCGCCTTACATGTCCTTCATCTTCAAAGAAAAACCGGTTCTCCATCTCTTTATTTATTCCATCCGTACGCATTTTACACACTTTATGTTCAAAACTTCCTTCATTTCCACATGGGAAAATTAAAAGTACAGATGAACTCGGCAACATTAAATCATTTATTTCATCAATTACCTTTTTTATGTCAAATACATGTTCCAAAACATGATGAGAAAACAAAAAATCAAACTTGATTTCAGCATTCTTACTACTATCTGACACAAAAAATGAGCATTCGGGATACCTGTTCATTGCATTGTTAATAGCATTTTCGCTAATGTCGCATCCAAATATTTTCCATTTTGGGAGTGCTTGCCTAAGCACCTCAGTAAATACGCCATTCCCGCATCCAAAATCCAATGCGTTACCACTTTCAGGTAACTCTAATTCTCTTATAATCTCAAAAACTCTTTGCTTCTTATCTATTGGCCATTCGTCCATATAGCCTTTCTCATAACGAATTTCATAGAATTTTTTTGATTCACTTTTTTGATAGAGATCACGCCTCATATTTTCAAAATTAATCGCATATACATTTTAAATGATTGAAAGGTCGAATTACAAGCCATCATAAAATCAAGATAAAATATGATAAAAACCGCTATTTACTCAATGATTTGTAACCAAATCACATAAATACAAACAACCGATCTCCGAGATTAAATCATAATTCATTAAAACAAATGCACTTCAACCAAATGCAAAGTTAAAATAAAGTTCCTAACACCAATTGCCAGCGGCACAATATAGGCAGCTTAAACAATACTTTATTTTGTTCAAACAAAAGATATAACTAATTTTATCACGAGATATTTTCACTTTTATTTTATCGGTATAAATCTAATGGATTCAGACAAATTCGATTCAGATGTACTTATTTCAGTGATTATTACGACATTCAACAGGCCTCATTTTATACGTAAAGCCATTGAAAATGTAATGAATCAATCATACAAAAACATTGAAATAATTGTAATTGACGATAACGGGAATGGGACGCAGCATCAAACAGAAACTTTTCAGGCCATTTCAAATTTACTTCCCACCAAAATAAAATATTTTGCAAATGACACCAACATTGGTGCTTGTGCATCGCGCAATGCGGGAGCCAAAGTGGCCAAGGGCACTTTTATTGCTTTTTTTGATGACGACGACGTTTGGATGCCGGAGAAATTGGAATTACAATTGATGGCATCAACCAACCAAACCGGCCTGATTTATTGCTATCAGGAAGCCAGAGATGCCGGTGATGGACATGTTCATTTCGAAACAAAATTCAGTTTTGGCGAAGGCTTTTGTCCAGGTGCATTTACCGATATTAGCAGAGGATCTATTGCCGTTCCAAACCCCTTAATTTCGAAACAAGCGTTTAGTGAAACAGGAGGTTTTGATGAAAGAATGCCTTCCTGTCAGGATATTGATTTGTTTGCCCGAATTGCATTAAAATTTCATATTACACTGGTTCCTAAAGTTTTGCATAACGCTATAATCCATTCTGCTGAAAGGATTAGCACAAACCACCGTAAAAAACTCGACGGTTATATCCGGTTTTATCAAAAACATAACGGATATATGTCTGATTCGGGGAAATGTTATCTTTTCGACCGGATTGTATTTCACGCTTTTTGGCTCAACGAAAAATCGATTGCAAATAAGTATCACATTTTACGTTGCGAAATACAAAACCCTTCGATAAAATATTCAATATTTTACATGGGAACGTTACATCATTCAATTAAATGGCTTATTAAGATCTACTTTCAATTGCGAAAAAAAAAGGTGCTCTAAAAACAGAGCACCAACAAAAATTCGACTTATTGTATTATTTCACAATCTTTACAGTTCCTATTCCCTGATTCTGATTTTTAATTACACTTACAATATAAACACCGGAAGGAAAACTGTTCAATGAAAATCCACAACTACGACCAGTAACATTTAAGCTAAATATTTCTTTCCCTAAAATATCAAAAATCTGAACAAGATAATTACCATCAACTTCAAAATCTGCAATATAATTACCGTTAGTAGTTCCGGGTTTAACATTAAATCCAACCGCATTAATATCAATAATCCCACTATTGATAGAATCGGCGACTTGGTCAACTAACTTAAATTTGAGATTACCTTCGTTATCAAGTGTACCACGCCACTTACGTCCATCGGGCGAACGCATAACGACACCACTTTTTATATCACTAATATAAACATCCCCTTGTGCTACTTGTAGAGCAGCCTCGGGTTTTGTAACACCAATACCCACCCGTCCAATTGAGTCGATAACCATTCTTTCATGCTCTGGTTTCTGCCAATCCTGCGTAAAAAATCTAATCCGTCCGTCCGGGCGGTTAGAAATCAAAACCATATCTTTTGCATCACCACCAGTATACATTGTAATGGCTCCATTTAAATGAGGATAGTTTAAATTCGATTTTGGATATCCAAAAATATTCAATGCTACATTTGAACCATTGTATTCGCGGTTAAACGACGCAATAATAGTATTTACATTATAATTGTAATCAGGATTTTTCTCTTTTACCATAAATGGCGAATTGGGCGTACCACCAATACCTACTTTACCGTCACTATTAATCACCATTCGTTCGTGGTTTGCATCCTGCCAATCCTGAGTAAAAAATCGTATTCGCCCATCTTGACGGTTTGCCGTAAATACCATATCACGTGCGTCTCCTGTAAACAACATTACGGAATTATTCAAATGGGATTTTGCCTGTGACGATGATGGAAAACCGTAGATATTGAAAGATACACGATTGGCTAAAAATCTCCGGGCGAAAGTAGAGATCAGACTCGATCCACCATAATTTAACGAATCATGTTCTTCTACTGAAAACCGGGAATTTGGGATCATCCCCACACCAACTTTTGTTGAATCTACATAGATCCCATTCATAGAAGATTTCCACTGGGCATTAACATTCAAGGTGAAGACAAAAATTGCCAACCAACGCATAACATTTTTTAAGTTCATATACGATATATATTTAGAATTAATATTCAAATATATATCTATTTTTACACAAAAAAAATGCTGGTTCAATTTTTAATATCAACCACCAATCGCAGCGACTTGAATTTTGCTAAGCGAATGTTTCAGCACTTCGACATGCACAACATTCACGCGATTATTATTAATCAGTGTTTTAATATCGAACCGGTTGATATTCAGAACCCTTATCCTAACATCCAAATCATAAGCATCAAAGACCGTGGCTTATCAAAAAGTCGCAACATGGCCATTCGTGCTGCAACCGCCCAAATTTGCGTCATTGCCGACGACGATGTGGTTTATTTGCCCGATGCCATCGAGAATATCAAAACGGTTCATACTAAAAAACCAGACACAGCACTCATTATCACAAAAATTCAGCAACCCAACGGTCAGCCCTATTCAAATTACGGTTCAACACCCGGTTATTTCAGTTCGCCTTTACAGCTCATGGCTATTTCGTCGATAGAAATGTCGTTTAAGTTAAAAATGATTCATGAGCAACACATCCTCTTCAATGAAAATTTGGGTTTGGGCACCAGCCATCCCGGGGGCGAGGAATCGTTTTTTACGGGCGATTGTGCAAAAAAAGGATTAAAACTTTGGTTTGAACCGGTTTTTACGGTGGTTCACCCTGCCGAATCGTCGGGAAGAACCATAAACCCGGCCAATATCGAAGTGGCTGGATTGGTTTTCGCAAGGTTTTACCCAACATTACATTGGGTGTGGTATATTTATTTTGCAATTACCAAATATACCAGATACAAAAACATTTGTTCTGTCGTTGAATATCTAAACATTCTGCATCGGGGAAAACAGCTATTAAAGCATATCTAAAAATCGTTGGGCAATAAGTTCAGATGCGTTTCCGATACCATAAAATTTTTGGTTGAACCCTTTGTGCATGTTTTGAGCAGCCGAAAAAGCATTCAGAATGTTGTTTTTTTCGGTTCCGGCCAGTATATTTACGCCATTGGAAACCAACTCAACCCATTCGGTTTCGTTACGAAGCGTTACACAAGGTTTCTTACAAAAATATGCCTCTTTTTGCAAGCCGCCACTATCGGTAAGCACAAGATTACACCCATTGAGGAGCTTTAGCATTTCAACGTACCCAACCGGTTCAATCATTGAAATTGCAGTGGAAATATTGTACTTACTGATTAATGCCCGGGTACGGGGATGAACCGGCATGATGACTTTAATTTGTTGATTAATAACATTTAATGCCTTAAATATTTGGCTCAGCACTTCGGCATCGTTGGTACTTTCCTGCCGATGAACCGTGGCCAAAACATACGGTTCAGCCCAAATACCGGAATCATTACAATTGGAATCACATCCAAAAATTAGGGCGGCATCGTACATTACATCGCCCGAAAGCATAATTTTCGAATCAACCACACCTTCTTTTCTAAGATTTGTAACAGCCGTTTCGGTAGGGCAAAAGAGTAAATCACTCAATCGGTCGGTTACCATACGATTAATCTCTTCGGGCATATGGTCATTGAACGAACGCAATCCGGCCTCTACATGTGCCAGGCTGATATTCAGCTTTTTGGCTGTAACGGCCGCTGCCAATGTCGAATTGGTATCACCAAAAACCAATACCCAATCGGGTTGCTCAATCATCATGCATTTTTCGAGTGCCATCATCATTTCGCCCGTCATCACTGCATGGCTCGAACCATGAATATCAAGATTGTATTTTGGTTCGGGGATACCAAGTTCTTCGAAAAAAACAGCCGACATATTAGCATCAAAGTGCTGGCCGGTATGCACCAGAACTTCGTTTATACCGGCTTTTTTAAGTGCCAGGCTCACAACGGCTGCCTTTACAAATTGGGGTCTGGCCCCAACCACTGTTAGTATCTTCATTGGTTTTTATCGACGATGGATTGCAGTAAACCAGCAATATCCTGTGTTAAATTCTTGCGCGAAAAATTATCAATATTTGTGCTTGTACACATCTCTGCACCCGATTTCCATTGTTCAAAATACCACAACAACGTTTGTTTTATAGCATTTGTATCGCCAAAATTACAAATTTTGCCTCCGCTCGTGTGTTCAATTACTTTGGCTAAGTCGCCGTCGATAGGTCCGATAGCAAATACAGGTCGTTTGGCCAGTAAATACTCAAAAACCTTTCCGGTAAGAATACCCTTGGCATTGGGCGTGTTGTTTACGGGCAAATAAAGTACAGAAGCACTTTTGAGATATGGCATCACCTCGTTATGAGGCAGATAGGCAATGCGTTCGACGAAATTGTTTAATTCATATTCTTCAATATCGCGTAATACAGCGACATCGTTTTTACCCACTAACTTTATGTTTACCGCTTGGGAAAACCCCGTATTTTCGTCAATTAATTCGCGTATTGCTTTCCAGAATTCTGTATGATTTCGGTCGGCATTAATTGCTCCGGCATGGGTAATTGTGAAGTTAGAACCGACCACTGCCTCTGTTGCATCGCCGTCGGCCGGATCGAAACCGTTGGTAACCACATTGACCGCGCGACCGCCAAGTTTTTCAAGCCCTTTGGCCCAATCCCATCCCAC
>QKHT01000285.1 GCA_003249935.1 Bacteroidota bacterium | reverse complement strand
AGATTGAAGAATTAAGCCGCAATCGCAAGGTGGTGGCCATCGGCGAGATTGGTCTTTTTTTTTGATCTGATATGAAGTTGCATATACTAATTTTTACTTGTGTTTAATCTTTATTCAATTTCATTGGTGCAAATCGTGGCTCCGGAATTTTGATTCAGAGCTTTCGAATTTGGCTGTGGTTTATGGGGTTGTGGTTTTATAAAATGCACTACCTCAATGAATGTTTGAGGTAGTGCATATGCTGTGTTTTGTTGTTATTCTGTTTTTGTAATCGTCGGTGTGTCAATCAATTGCCTTTAATGAATTTTTGAGAAAACACCTGATTATTGGTTTTTAAACTAAGGATATATGCACCTTCCGGTAATTCTGAAACATCCACGGTGTTTTCGCCATCAATTGATTTCGATAATACCACAGCTCCCAAAATGGAATGGATGCTTACCGTTCCGTGTATTTTATTCTCGGATACCAATTTAAATCTTAATTGGTTTTTTACCGGATTCGGATAGATAAACAGCGACACAGATTGGTATGTCCCCCGAGCCGGAGTAATGCCGTCGTCTTTCATTAAAACCGGGTCTGTTCCTTTGTACAAGCCGGCACCATAGGTTGTACACCAATATAATCCTCGTTGATGTTCATCAATTTCCAAATCGGCAATACGATCCGATTGCAGGTTACCTACATTTATTTTACTCCAGGTCGAACCACCATCCAGCGATCTGTAAATTCCCGGGTTTATCATTTTACTCGACGGAATATCTGTCATTATCACGTTTGCATTGTACGATGCAACCCGAATATGGTTCGCCCAAAAACTTTTGAATATTTGGTTCCATGATGTTCCGCGGTTGGTGGTTACCCAAACGCCGCCATTGCTGGCATTGGTATTGTAACCAGCCCCACAGGTAATGAAGAGTTTATCGTTGGTAAAGAAGAGGTCGTTTACATCTGTTACCCCTGGCGGGGTGTTTACCTTTACCCATGTAGTGCTGTTTTTAGCAAGTTTGTACAGTCCGCCAGCCTGACCGCTAACTGCTGCAAAAACCACCCCCGGATCGTTTGGATCGAACCTTAGTTTTTGTACGTTCAATTTGTTGTTTGGGACAACTGTAAATCCGGAGTTTATTTTCTGAAAGGTCCTACCCGAATCTACCGATTGGTATGCCCCGCAAGGATCTACCGCATTTCCAATGTCGTTCTGCGTAACATCGTCGATAGATCGGCTCGGAACGCACAAATAAAATTTCTTCACATCGTCGGGATCTATTATCAAACTCGATTGATTGATGTTGGCTTTCGATAGCGATAAGTTGGTGGGGAAATCCAATACTTTTCCATATTGAACCCAATTGGCTCCTCCATCCACTGATTTCATTAACATCCCCGAAAATGCCTGACGAAATTGTACCGAATACATTACGTTCACATTATAAGGGTCTATTACCATTGATGCAACGGAGCATTCTTCCGGATTTGCTTTGTTCGGAATGTTCATTTTATAAACCGCTTGTGCACCGGGTCTCACGTTTGATCCGTCGGTCGTGGTTTTCCATATCGAATTTTCACCCGAACAAAAATAGACATGGTTAAACCTTGGGTCGGTAATAATATCTCTTCCCGGCATGTTGCTGTTTCCTGCACCAACCCAATGTTCATTATTCGGCGAAGCGTCTATCTCATCATTTTCAACCCAACTGTCGCCTCCATTCTCCGAAATACATACGACCTTGGCGCATTGGTACATAATGGTTTTGCCATCGCTGTTAAACTCTACCGTTGCACCGGCTTTTTGATCGTACGGATCGCGGTTTTCCCATTCGTGTTGGGCCCGAAAGGTAATGTTATGAGTGGTTGGATTTCCACGGGCTACCCATAGTGATTTATCCGAACCTTCCCATTTGGTGCCGTTTCTAAATGTTACGTACCATTTTTTACCACCATTTTTGGTTCCCCACATCATACCACCTTTAAAGGTGAATTGCGATTTGTAGTTGTTTAGAACAAGGATATTTGTAGAGTCAACAGGATTAACCCTGATAACCGATACCGAATGGAGCAATTTTGTGGGTAGGGTAGGGTAAGTCGTACGAGCTACGGCTCCGGTTATGTCAAACCATCCCGACAATGCAATATCGTAATACGATGATTTAATGGCATAGCTATTTAACAGGCTCGATTCCAATGGCATGTTATTGGTAATATTTTGCCAACTATCGCCTTCGTTTGCACTGCTAAAAACACCGCCATTATAAGATACCGTATTCGTTCCCGGGATGTATTTTATCAAATCTATCACATAAAGGCTTACCTTGTTTGTGGTTTTATTGTAGAACATATCGAACGAGCGTATAATGCTGTTGTCCAAGCCTGTGTTTGTAGCGGTCCAGGTTATTCCACCATCTTCACTTTTGAAAAAGCCGTAAGTTGT